>JAUVIW010000012.1 GCA_030592525.1 archaeon | reverse complement strand
GCTGCCCGAAGCCGGAAGTGCTTGAGGACAAGCTGCTTTGGGACGCGGACAAGCTGGACGCGTTCGGGCCAAAGGGACTCGCAAGATGGTTCGTGATAATGGGGCAAAACAACTACTCAATGGTTGATGCTGCAAAGCACTACATAACCACAACCGAAGAGCTTGGGATGAAGCCCTGCGACTTCTCCAGCGATGACAGCCTTCTGGACGCATGGTTCTACACGAAAACCGCGAAGGAAATCGCGCGGCCGCAGCTGGCGTACACGAGGGAATTCATCAGGCGGGTGATTGAATGACTGTCAAGGCCGTGATACTGGACATTGACGGCACGCTCATAGACAGCTGCGGCATGATATTCGACAGGCACTTCGAGGCCGCGAGGAAGATGAAACTGCCTGAAGTGCATTTCAAGGACTACGCGTCCAAGCCGGGGAGCTGGGAAGAAGCCATTGAGAGCATGTGGCCAGGCGTGGACATCGAGGAGTTCAAGCGCGTGTTCCGGAGCCTGCCGTACGCCAAGTGCAAGGCAATTCCGGGTGCCATGAAAACGGTTGAGAGGCTGAAGGAAAAGTACGTTGTCGGGATTGTCACAGGGAATGAAACACGGAACGCAGTCAGCTACCTCGAAGAATGCGGCTTCAACACCAGCGTGTTCGACTTCATACACGGGGAGGACACAAATGGAGTGGTGAAGCCAAACAAGGGGGTGTTCGACAGCGCGCTACGATTGCTGGAAAGCAAAGGCATCCAGAAGGACAGCGCTGTGTATGTCGGCGACTCAGTGATGGACGAGATGGCGTGCAACAGCGCAGGCATAAGGTTCATCGGCGTGCTCACGGGGTTCTCAAAGCGCGAGGATTTCAATGGCGCAGAAGTAATTGCGTCGGTTGCAGAGCTGCCTGAAGAGCTAAGTTAATCTACGCTTAACCATATGCATATCCTCGGCAAATCTTATTAGAAACTAGCTTAAACTAAGCACAGTAAAAAGAAAAAAAGAGACTGGTTGAAAACCAGCTAGCTATGGTAACTGAAGTAGTGCGCGTCCACCTATTTAACGCTTGTGATTTTCTCGGCATACCCTAGTGACAAGCAACTTAAACACTGCGTTGTTAAGAATTAATGCTGCTGGGGTGCCAGAGCCCGGTTAATGGGGCTGGTTGAGGGCCAGCTAGCTATGGTGGCCACGCGGGTTCAAATCCCGTCCCCAGCGCCGTAGCACCCTTAGCCCAGCTTGTAGCCGAAGCCAGCGAGCTTCTTGCGGCGCTCGGTGCGCGCGAGCTCGTCCTCTATGTCACCCTCGCCAGTCTTGAAGCCGTCAACGCAGCCGATAACAGCGCAGCCTTGATTGGTTTCAGCGATGAGGACGTCCACGGGGTTCGCGGTCGCGACAAGCACGCGGCACACGCCGGGCACGAGCCACAAGTCATTCAGCACGTTGATGGGAAAAGCGTTGTCGATAAGTGCAATGAAAACGTGGCCGGCGCCGATGGAGTTTGCGTGCTTCGCGGCTTCCTGGATAAGAGCCTCGTCGTTCCCGGAAGTGCGCGTGACCTTAGAGCCACCATCGTTCATCGCAACGCCAACTTTCAAGTTGGGCACCGATGCAATCAAGGTGCGGGCGATGTCATCAATGGTCTTGAACGAAAAGTTGCCCTGCCCGATGATGAGCTGCCTGTTGCCATCCATCTCAATGTGATATTCAGTAGTGTTCATAATCCAAGCACCTCCACGATGCTCAAGTGGACCTTTTCCTTGTAGTCATTGCCGTCAATGACATGGAAGTTATCGTACTCCTTTGAGAGCGTGATGTAGTTCTCGCGAACCTTCTTCAGCTTTTCGCGCTGTTCGAAGAGCTCGAACTCGAAGCGTGACTTTTCCATGCGCTTGATGCACACCTCAGGAGGAACATCAAGGAAAATTATGTGGTCAGGCAAGCGGAACTTTGAGTTCAATTGCTTGAGCCAATCCATATCCATGTCTATGCCGCCGAAAGCCATTGTTGAAAACATGAAGCGGTCAGTTATCACATGGTGGCCCTTCTCAAGAGCTGGGTTAATCAGGCGCCCCAGGTGATGCGCGCGGTCAGCAGCGAACAAGAGCTGGAGGCACTCAGGTGTCGAGGACCAGTCGTGTGTGAGCTGGCCACGGATGAGGCCGCCAATCAAGTTGTTTGTCGGCTCCTTTGTCAAAACGACCTTTGAGCCAGGGTTCATCCTGGCGGCAAGCAATTCAGCCTGCGTGCTCTGGCCAGAGCCGTCCAAGCCCTCGAATGCAATGAATAGTGGGTCCGTAGTAAACACCTATCACATGATTACGGATAAGGGGTATTAATTCGTTTCCTGCCCATCGTCGTCGCCGGTGAGCTTGCGAAACCGCTTGAACACGGAATCTATCTTCTCCGCGGCCTTCTCGCGCTTCGCCATGCCCAGCTCCTCGTTGTTCATGATGCTAAGAAGCTCGTTGCCCTCATCAATGGTGTCGATTACGTTCTTGTCTGCAGAAAAGTTATCAAGGTGCACGACCTTCAGCTCGCCTTCAGGCGATAAGGAGAAGTGCAAATGCGCCACAGGAAACAATGGCCCGCGGCATAGCGCGACGTGGTACTTGATGACTTGCTTGCCGTCAGCCTCCTCAATGTCCGAGATGCCGCGATGCTCAATGGAATCATGCTTGTCAAGGCCCTCATGCTCCGCAATTATCTTTGCCATCTCAGTTGCCATTGCCTCATGCTCCTTGAAGCCAATATTTTTCTTGTGCTCGAAGATGTGGCTGGCCTTCTTCGGGTCGTACTTCATTTCCTTGGGCACTATACCAGCCCCTTGTCGCGGGCGAACGCCTCGAACGAGCGGTCGTACGTCGCCTCGGCCTTTTTGGAGAAGCAGCACGCCGGCAATTCGTCCCTTCCAAGATGGTAGCGCAGGCACGCGCAACAGAAGCCGTGCTTGTCGCAGTCATACGTACAAGGGCATGTCTTGGCGTTTGTTTCCTTCAGGCATTCCATGAGTAAATTAGCGCGAAAAAGCAATAAAAAGGTTTCATGGATAACTAGATCTTTAGCGCACCTTAACTGTTTTTCCGTGGCCCGGCACAATGAAATCAGCGATGTCAAAAATCTTTTGGCGTGACGCCTTCAAGTCATCCATGCTGACCTCATCAGGGTGCGCGTCATCCTCCTGGCCAATGTCGAGCTTTTGTTCCTGGCCGTCGACCCACCAGAACACGTCGCCGCCGACAACGTAAACGCCGTCCTTGGTCGGCACTTTGACTGAGCAGTGTTCGGCTGCGTGGCCGGGGGTCTCGATTATCTCGAGCTCCGTGCCAGGAACTTTGTTATCATGCTCTGTTTGGTGGTCGCCCTTGTAAAGCTCGTAAGGAGTAAGGACCTCGGCGTTCTCGAAGATGCCTGCGAGCAGCGCGTGGTCAGTGTGCGTGTGCGTGAGAATAACAAAGTTGATGTCACCCGTAGCGAGGCCTTCCCCATCGAGCGCGGCGAGCAGGCGCTCACGGTTGCAGCCCGGGTCGATAATTATGTTCTTTCCGTTCGACATCACGAAAGTAACTGTCGAGCTGGCAATCCAGCCGCCCTCGACCTCTTTCGCGTATCCCTCTACAAGCACTTTGAGTCCTGCCATGATATCACCGCGGCGAAGCCGCTTGTGCTCGCCTGCAGGCGAGCAAGATTATATCCGCCAACGCTTTTTCGCCTTCAGCGAAAAAGGGTTGTGGTGCGGGGGACGTGATTCGAACACGCGTAGACACTAAGTCACAGGGTCCTAAGCCCTGCCCGTTTTCCGAGCTCCGGCACCCCCGCACGCTAGGCAAGATATGCTACAAAGAAGTTTAAAAACTCCACCCAGAACTAGGCTCACTTCTTGCGGGCTGCGCGCTTCTTCTTCCTGCGCCTCTTGATGCGCCACTTGCGCCTCGAACGGTGCTTTTTCTTCTCTTTGTTCCCTGAGGAGTAAAACAGAATCATCTAATCCCTCGTGTGCGCACTTTTTTGAGCGCTATCATATATAAAGGAAATGCTTCGAATCCCTATCTGCCGGCGAAGCCGGCCCTTTTTGGTCAAGCTTTTTGCCTGAGCCAAAGGCGAAGGGAAAAAGGTTGTTGTGGTGCTCCCGGCGGGATTTGAACCCACGTCGCCAGCTCGAAAGGCTAGTATCCTTAACCGGACTAGACTACAGGAGCACCAAAAATGCCATGTGATTTCCCTGCCAGCTGGGCCAGCTGGGATACAGGAGCACACGCCACTCCCTTCTTTTGGCTACAAAGGTTTAAAAATGGGGTGGTTGATAATAGAGCCCCTGAAGGTGGTTTAGATGGCAGGAAAGACCCAAACCGGCGTGGCGCGACAGCGCCTCAACAAAAAGATTTGCATGAACTGCGGAGCAGTGCTCTCACCCAATGTCACTTATTGCAGGAAATGCAAGACCAGCAAGCTTCGCACCAAGCACAAGGAAGCCAAGCGCTGATTCTAATGGACGCAGGAGTCCTGCGCGCCCTCGAGCGCGCGGGGTACGAGTGCTTCGCACCCCTCGAACGCAAGAGCTGCTTTGACATAGCGGCACGCTCGCAGAGCCGAGTGCTCCTTATCAAAGTGCTGTCGAACATCGACTCACTCAGGGAGGAGCAGGCACGCAACATTCTCGCGCTCGCGAGCTCCCTCGGCGCGACGGCGCTGCTCATCGGAGAAAAGAGCAAGGCGTACGAGCTCGAGGACGGCTTGGTGTACGAGCGCTACGGGCTGCAAGCGATTACTTCGGGAACGCTCGGGCGGGTGCTCGAAGGCGAGATGCCCGACAAGACATTCAGCCACGGCCGCGTCGTGGCGCGCCTCGACAGCCAGGTGTTCGAGCAAAAGCTGTCGGACAGCGACATCAGCGATATCGCGCAAAGGATACACGTCACGCGCGAGGCCATTTACCATTACAAGAAAACACTGCGCATGGACTATGGCAAGGCACTGGAGCTCGAGCGCATGTTCAACGCCCCAATCATACAGGACATCAACCTTTTCGCAGCACAGCACGCGCCAGCCATTGACCTGCACGGGTACCTCCGAAAGATGGGCAAGCTCGGGTTCGATGTGATCCCGGTACACAGGGGATTTGACGCCATTGCCAGGGAAAAGAAAGCGATGCTGCTCGTGGACGAGACGAGCCCCGCGCTCGCGCGAAGAAAAGCGGGGTTCATGACGCGTGCAGGAGAGTTCTTCGGCAGCGAGCCGGTGTTCGTGGCAAAGGGCAAGGCCCCAACAAGCGTTAAGGGCGTGCCCGTGGTCACTGAAAAAGAGATAAACGAGTCCGAGAGCGCTGGTGAGGTCATAGACCTTGTTAAAAAGCGGAAGAAAGAAAAAGGTTCAACCCCCTAATCCTCTGTATGCCAAAAAAACTCAAGGTCGTTCTCGAGATTGGTGTGGGAAAGAAAGCAGAGCGCCTATTCAGATACGGGAAAAAGAACCCCCATACTATCTACATTGGATTTGATCCAGATCTAGAAAGCGAGGAAAGCCCACTGCCAAACGTTAAGCTGATAAAAAAACACTTCGATGAGAAACACTTGCCACCCGAGCTAAAAATCAACGAAGTCTGGATGCATAACTTAAACACTCCCCTTATCTGGGGTGGCATAGACAAGATGCTCACCGTTGGTGATAAGAACCCATATGACTGGCTGCGTAACGAGAACCACTGGTTAGCAGACAATCACAAAATTAAGATAGTAGATGCCAACACTTCTCAGATGTACCCAAGCGAAAAGTTCGATGAATCCCTCAAAAACTTCAAGAAGGAGCTGGAACCATGGGGCTACAATATCCACATAGAAGCAATCCCGAAAAAAGGGTTCAAAAAGAAATCTGACTGGGACTCATTCTTTGAAATTCCTTCCATCACCCATGTCGTAAAAATAATCCTCAATAAAAAGCGCCGGAAGGACAAGCATTAAAAAGCAGCGGCGTGTTTTTTCCCACAGAGGTGTGGAAAGTGGAGCACGTAGCGTGGTTTAACGGAATAAACAAGGGTAGCATACCCCTAGTCGGAGGCAAGGCAGCCAATTTAGGGGAATTGGTGAGTGCAGGCTTCCCGGTGCCAATGGGATTTGTTGTGACGGCGCCCACGTACTTCGAGTACGTCAACAGGACAGGCATTCAGCCACGCATACTCAAGATAGCTAATGAAGTGGATACCGATGACACGGAAGCGCTCCAGAACGCCGCCAAGCTCATACAAGAAGTCATGCTCACAGTGCCGATGCCGCAGGACATCAGCGAAGACATTATCGAAGCCTACCGCGAGATGAACAAGCGCAAGAGGGAAGAAATTTATGTTGCCGCGCGCTCATCAGCAACGGCAGAGGACCTGCCGGAAGCAAGCTTCGCAGGGCAGCAAGCCACTTACCTCGATGTCCAGGGGGAGAACGAGCTCATCAAGGCAGTGCGCAAGTGCTGGGCGAGCCTTTACACGCCACGCGCAATCTTTTACCGCAAGGAGCAGGGGTTCTCCCACGACCAGGTCGCAATTGCGGTCGTTGTGCAGGAAATGGTCAGCAGCGAAAGCGCAGGAGTCATGTTCACCAAAGAGCCAACAGGCAAGAACGACAACATCATCATCGAGGGGGCGTTCGGCCTCGGCGAATCCGTGGTCGGCGGCATGGTGACACCGGACCACTATGAAGTGGACCGCGAGAAGAACGAGATAATAATCAAGAAAATAGGAAAGCAGGAAAACATGATAACCAGAAACAGGCGTGGGCGCGGAACCGTCAATGTCCCGGTTCCGGACATGAGGCAAAGCCTGCAAAAGCTAACCGACAAGCAAGTGCTCGAGCTCGCAGACATCGGCAAGCGGATTGAGGAGCACTACCAAGTCCCACAGGACATTGAGTGGGCAATCCAGGAAGGGATGCTGTTCGTGCTGCAGTCACGCGCGATAACAACCCTCGGGAAAAAGGACGAGGCGCCAACAGAAGAAATCAAGGGCGAATCAATTGCACAGGGCATGGCCGCATCACCCGGTGTTGGCACGGGCATTGTGAAAGTCGTGCATGGAATGGAAGAAATCTCGAAGATTGAAAAAGGCGACGTGCTCGTCACGAGCATGACCAACCCGGACATGGTTCCGGCGATGAAAAAGGCTGTCGCTATTGTTACAGATGAAGGCGGGCTCACATGCCACGCCGCAATTGTCTCCCGCGAGCTCGGCGTGCCGTGCATTGTTGGCACGGGCAACATCACGAAGCTCGTGAAGGACGGTGACACCATCAGCGTGGATGCGTCACACGGCAAGGTGTTCAAGGGCGATGTCGGGCTCAAGGCAGAGGAGAAGATGGACATCGAGGCACTCAAGGCACTGCCACCGACGAAGACGAAGATTTACATGAACCTCGGCGTGCCGGACATGGCAGAGAAGTACAAGGACATGCCGGTTGACGGCATCGGCCTGATGCGCGAGGAGTTCATCATCGCGACGCACATCAAGGAGCACCCGCTCAAGCTCATCAAGGAAGGCAAGGGCCAGGTGTTCGTCGACAAGCTCGCTGAAGGCATAGCGATAGTGGCCAAGGCATTCGCACCACGGCCCGTTGTGCTAAGGCTGTCGGACTTCAAGACCAACGAGTACCGTGACCTCGAGGGCGGCAAAGAGTTCGAGCCCGAGGAAGACAACCCCATGCTCGGGTGGAGAGGGTGCTCAAGATACTACAACCCGAAGTACACAGAGGCATTCAAGCTCGAGGTACAGGCCATCAAGAAGGTGCGCGAGGAAATGGGGCTCAAGAACGTTTGGGTCATGCTCCCGTTCGCAAGGACGATAGAGGAAGTAAAAAAGATTGAGGCAATTCTCGAGGAAGGTGGCATCAAGCGCGGAGGCGACTTCCAATTGTGGCTCATGGCCGAAGTGCCAAGCAACGCCATTCTGGCTGAAGAGTTCGCGGACTACTGCGACGGGTTCTCCATCGGAAGCAATGACCTGACGCAGCTTGTTCTTGGCGTTGACAGGGACTCGCAGATACTCGGCAACATGGGCCTGTTCAACGAGCGTGACGAAGCTGTCAAGAAGGCAATCAAGATGGTCATCGACGGCGCGCACAAGAAAGGCAAGACCGTCTCGCTGTGCGGCCAGGCACCGAGCAACTACCCAGAGTTCGCGAAGTTCTTGGTGGACTCGGGGATTGACTCGATTAGCGTTAACCCGGATGCGTACGGCAAGGTGAAAAAGATTGTCGCCGAAGCGGAAAAGAATGCGCCCAAAAAGCCGGAAGAGCCAGCACCACAGGGCATGGTCGATGCCGCGGGAATGAAGAACGGTGAAGTGCCCGCAGTGGTTGAGGCGCCAACACCCGCACCACAGGCCCCCGCTCAACCTGCAGCACCACAAGCGGCACCAGCCCAACAGGCACCTGCAAAACCACAAGCAACACCCGCAAAAGAAGAGGAGCACAAAGCAATTGAAGTGGCAGAGCACCCGCCGGGATACGTGGAGCCAGGGCCGTTGCCACCAGAGCCCGCGCCGCCAGCGCCACTGGAAGTGCCAGCACAAAAGCAAGTGGAAGTGCAGGGCGTTGGCGCGGAAGGGGCGCAGCAAGTGGAAGAGGAGATTGGGGAAGCGCAGAAGGAAGGAAAGGAGATTGCGCAGGCAGCACCGGCTGAAACAAAACCAGCGGAAGCCACACCTGCAAAGCCCGCGGAAGCACAGCCAACTACACCAGCAGAAGCCAAGCCCGGGCAGCCAACCACCGGAGCGCAGCCCACCACTCCAACAGGAGCACAGCCCACAAAACCAGTGGAAGCAAAGCCTGCAATCTGCCCTAAGTGCTACAAGCCAATGGACAAGTGCACCTGCCAAAAAGGCCTCTCGGTGTTCGGGTTCAAATTGGGGTGAACAACCCATGCCATCAAACGATGTTATGAAAGAAGCAATAACCGCACACATCAAGTTCCAGCTTGGCTGCTATTTTTCCGGATCAAAAGAGATTAATGGCGCGCTTCTCGTATGGAGCGAGCGCATCACTGATGCTGGATGGAATTACGCAACAAACATTACTGCTGAGAACAATGATATTAACGAGCTCATTGAGGAAATAAAGAGATTTTACGAAAGCAAAGGCAGGCAACCCGCAGTATACCACACGCCATTCACAACACCCAAAGAATTCAAAGACATAGTTGGTGGGATGGGCTTCAAAGGGAACTACACAGACACCTGGATGTTTTACGAGAAAGATACCCCAAAAGTCACAATGCCTGAAGGCTTTAGGATATGCCAAGCAAAAACAGACGACGATAAAAAAACATTCGTCACGCTCTTCATTCAAGCATACGGTGGTACAACACCAGATGAGCCTTACGGGAAATTACCCCCATCATACAGTCAATCACTCGAAGAATCATTCACAAGACCGGATGAAGGCAAAACAACCATCCACTACATCTGCCTCATCAATGGCCAGCCCGCGGGGATAGCCACCCTCATTTACTCTGGCAAGTACGGGTGCATTTACAACACCGGAACTGCCCCAAATCACCGAAAAAAAGGCGTGTGCTCTCTTCTCATGAAAAACTGCGCGAAAGAAGCAAGAGGGAAGGGTGTGGAACACATTTTCATCCAAACAGAGAAAGGCAGCTACAATGAAAAGCTGTACAAGACACTTGGATTCAAAGGCGCATTCATTGGGGAAGCACTTGTTCTAGGCTTATAACAGCCTGAGATTCTGTCAAGATGGTTCACGATTCGAACCGGAATAGTTATATACTAGTCATGATAAAGTCATGACAGGTGCAAAGCGCCTATGACTCGTAAGGAACGTTCCCTAGACACATATGACGTAGGTGGGGATTACTCTGGCCTCTCGGAGGACGTGAAGTATGATATGGAGAGGTTTAAGGATCCTTACGTCGTCGGCGCGATGATACACCGCCTCGTGGAGGAACGGAAGTACACCAACCAGATCCTGCGCGACATAAGCAAGAAGCTGAACCAGCTTCTCGAGCAAAGGGCTGTTGACCCGGACACAGAGGTGTCTGACGTCGACCAGGAGATCCTGAAGCTCGTCGAGAAGCTCGGGAAAGTGACTGCGGCGGATGTCCAGAAGGAATTGAAGTACAAGGGCAAGAACGCCGCGAGCGCGCGGTTAAACGCGCTATCAAAGAAAGGCCTCCTAAGGAAGGCCAGAAGCGGAAGAAAAGTAATATACAAAAAATAACACTCATGGGTGGGGTAAGGGCTGCTGCTCTTGGTAGGTAAGTTTCCACTTAACACCTCGCGAAACTAATACCCCCCGATCGGGAACTCGGGAATATCGGCTGCGCTCTGTCGGCTTTCGGGCCCCCCACCCATTTCTACCGCTCACAAATGAAAGCGAACAGCCCACCCAGGCAAAAAACATAAAAACCCGGCAGTCGTTGAGATAGGGATGGCGGACATCCTCGGCTTGCCGGACATAATCTTCTATGGCATAGTCACGGCAGTCATCGTGGTCGGCATAATGGTGGTAGCGAGGAAAAAGCCGAAGGGCACGCCTGTCAGCATTCATGAGCCGGAGCCAGAGCACGAGGGAGTTGAGGAGGAGCAGCACACTGACCTCAGTGACCTGTTTGAGAAGCCGAGCGACCGCACGGCCGACAAGATAGCCGAGCTCCACGGGATGGAGACCGGCGAAACAGTTGAGGAGCTCAAGAGCGGCGAAGTGCTTCCGACACCGGGAGGCGCGCAGTCAGTTGAAGACATTCTTGCGGGGCCAATAGACGCGGCACCGACCATTGGCGAGGAAGAGCACACCGACATGAAAACAGAGCTCAAGGAAATCGGGATGGAGCCCGAGGCAGCTGAGCACGTGCCTGGTGACGATGACTTAACGCATCGCGGCAGGGCGCGAAGAAGGCGCCTCAAGAAAGCGGGGAAGCTGCCAAAGCGCGAGCCAAAGAAAAAAAAGAGGAAGGAGCCCGCAACCGCAGCGGACATTGACAAGTATGAGCAGGAGCTCACCATCGCAAGGATACCGAAGCCGCCCAAGCAAAAAAAGCCGAAGGGCGAAGGGTTCTTTGGGAAAATTACTGGGATGTTCAGTGGGATAAATGCGGAGGCAGAGCTCGCAACAGAGCCGGTTCCGGAGCCGCAGTCGATGATGGGCGCGAACGACTCGAGCCTGAAAAGGATGTGCATGGTTGAGTTCGACAAGGGGCGTTCGGAGCGGCGCGTTGTGCGGGAGCTGCAGCACAAGGGCATGGGCGGCGAGGCAGCCGAGCGCATGGCGAAGAAAATGCGCGCCATTTGGGTTGGCAAGCGGAAGCCGCTGCTTGACAAGCTGGCAAAAGCAAAGGGCGCCGATAAAAAGGCGGCTGTTGCTAAGCAGCTAATGGACACTGAGGAATTGTTCAAGTAATCAAATCACGAAGTGGCGGACTGTTTTTGTTGTTATCTTATCGAACTTGCGCGCCTTCTTTTTCGCTTCTTCTTTGGTCTTGTGAACCTGATTTATTTCGAAGTCAAAAGTGCGCTCAGCGCCTCCACCCCAAGACGGCTTAAGGAAAGTCAGTCTTGCGTCAGGCGAATGACCACTCTCTTTCAGGGTTTTTCTCACCAGTGACTTTATTCTGTTCTCAACCCACTTGCGCGTAATTATTGATTTTTTAATAGGGGATGTCTCCCAAGACTCATCACTAAGGCGCACAGCACCAGTGAGGTGCAATACCCCATCAGTATGGCTCAACTCTGCAAGACCAATCTCGAGCTTCTTGTTGTTTTTTAGCGCCTTGATAATCTTATCCATGGTACCACCAAATAAATTACGCAGTAAGGATATAAAAGCTAGACTGCTTCCTCGCCATACAGGCGAGTGCGGATCAGCTGATGGACACTGAAGAGCTGTTCAAGTATGCTTCTTCTTGGAGAGACTTCCAAACTTTATTTGGATCTTGGTCGCTTTAGCGATAGCGTTCAGAGCTAGCTTAGTCTTACGTGGGGAATTCTCATACATCTTGCGGAAATTGGTAGCAAGCCCAAGGAAATAATGCCATTTCATAGGGTGGTTGAAGAGCCGCTTTATCTGCTTACGCTCCCAATTGTTCCGGGTACTGCCATTCAACCCTTTCTTTTTAGCACGCTCGTCAATCTTGATTAGCTCCTTGCCCAGGGCGAAAAGTGCGGAAGTGCGACATTTGAAAAGCATGAAATCCTTCTTCAGTTCCTTGTTCTTGCCCACTTTATTACTGGCCTTTTTGAGACGGTCATGCTCGCTCATGACAGAGTTCATAGCGAAGTCCACGTCATGGAAAAGTACGAAAGAAGGGGATTCAGGCCGCTCCTCGCTCTGCGGCAGGTTCCTAAGCTTGGAGCGCGCATCCTTCGACAGGTTCAGCTTCTTCAACTTAGCCTTGCGTTTCTTGGGCTCAGCCAAATCAATCTCGATTCCAGGAAGATGCAAGTGGCCCACAGTGACAACAATCCTTTTGCCTTTGTGCTTCTTGACAAGGCGCGAAATCATCTCCGCCATGTAAGCATTCCGGTTACTTGCTTCCCCCAAAATTGCAGGTAGGTAGTACTTACTATTCGAATCAAGCTTGTCCGCTAACCTGTCAGCCTTGGGGAGGTCAATGTAATAACGCTTCTTGCCCCTCACGAAAGGGATAGCCCGGCCCTTGATGAAGGAATGCTCGTGGCATATCACATCCGCATTCTTGAAGTGCTCATCCAAACCAGGAGTTGAATGCCCATTATCTATGAATGCCTTCAATCGCAAGCCCGTGTCCTTGCCAAAAATACCTGTTGTTGAATGCATTACGCCAATGAGCTTGACCTCTGTGCCGCCAATATCTAGGACATGGACATCAGGCTTGTCGTACTCAGTGAATAGCCATTGACGAGCCTCTTCGATTTTCGTCTTCTTAGTCTTGTATCTTTTGAGAGCGCGCTCCGGCGTGCTCTTGACCGGACGCTTCGCTACCCTAGGCATAGTGAGTATAGGATAGGTAAAATATAAAAACTAGACTGCTTCCTCGCCGTACAGGCGGGTGCGAATCCGTATCCTGCTGATGTACGGCTTGCACTCTGCGGCGAGTGCGTGCAGCTCATCGCGCGACGGCGGCGGGTTCTCGGCGAGCGACGGGTCGAGGGTCACGCGGTTATCGAACTCTATTAGCGTGAGTGACTCGGCGTACGGCGAGACCTGGCGCGCGATGGTGCGGATGAAGCGCGGCTTGTCATTGAACAGCGGGACTACCGGGACTGTGACGTCGACAGGGGTCTTGAAGGCGTGGCACATGCTCAAGGACTTTTTCACGTCGCCCGCAATCTTGTCGCTGCGCACGCCGCACATCTTCTGGTAAATGCGCTGGCTGTCAAAAGGCGCCTTCACGTCGATGGAAACGCGGGTGAGAATCTTCTTTGAAAGCAGGTGGCCAAGCGTGCCGGGCTGCGTGCCGTTCGTCTGTATCTTTGTCTCCAACCCTTTGGAAATGAGTGCGCTGCAAAGGAAATCAAGCACCTGCGGCTGCATCAGCGGCTCGCCGCCATCGAACACAACGGCCTCGGCGATGTCGGACTGCGCGAGCTCCTCAAGAATGTCCTCCATGCCCATGCGGACGCACTTCGCCCTATCAACCATGTCCGGCACGAAGCACCACGGGCACCGCAAATTACAGCCGCCGAAGTAGACCACGGCAGCCGGCTTGCCGGGATAGGCATCGTGCTTCAAGGCATCGATGCGTGCGATAACAGCCTCCATACAGCTAATTATCGGCCGAGAGGTTAAATACTTATAGGGCTCCGCATTAATGGCATCATGGCACTCGAGTATGCTTGGCTAATGCCCCTGGCACTGTTCGTGCTCGCAGCACTGGCAGTGATAGCGTGGCACCTGTCCAAAGGGCAGCGAAAAAAAGCCATTGTCGCGAACCTTAACAAGGACGCGCAGAAAGCAGTGGCGATTATCAGGAAAGCAGGGGGAAGGATGAAGCAGAAAACCCTGCAGGCAAAGATGAAGCTCTCGGGCCCCAAGTTCAACAAGCTCCTGCGCGAGATGGAAGAGCTCGAGGCAATCAGGCGCGTGCCCGGCGGAAGGGAGAACACGGTCGAGCTGTTAGTATGACTGACATGATTGGGGAAGTTGACGGCAAGAAGTTCATGTTCGCCGCCGACGCTGTGATAATGATTCAAGGCAAGGTAGTGCTAATCAAAAGAGCCAAGGAGCCCTTCAAGGGATTCTGGGTCCTGCCCGGCGGCCGAGTGGATGTCAGCGAGCTCCTCGAAGAAGCAGTGAAGCGCGAGGCCATTGAAGAGACGGGGATTGAGGTGCGCGTCCGGAAGATGGTGGGTGTCTATGACTCACTGGACCGGGACCCGAGGGGAAGGAACCTTGCAGTGTGCTTTTTGTGCGAGGCTGATGCCCTCGTGAAAAAAGAAACAGGCGAGGCAACAGAGATACGCCTGTTCGAGCCTGGCAATATTCCGGAGTTGGGGTTCGACCATAATCAAATGGTGCGGGATGCCCTGGCTACCGAATGATTTCCTCTAATACTGGGTATCCACCGGCAGAAGTGAACTGGTTCAAGTGCAGCCTGAACCGGCCAGAGCCACAAGAACACGATTCAGGGCAGTAGCCGTCAAATCGCCTTCCACAGTCACTGCAGCGGTAGAAAATCCATCCTCTCTCAGGTGCCATCTGTAAATTACCTCGCGATGCTTTCGCTCCCTCGGCTGGGTGGGGAACTTGGCACTAGCTTTTATGCATATGTAGAATAAATAGGTGATAGTTTCCACGAATAAAGAGGCAAATAGGCAAGATGCTGAACAAATGGGTAGAAATTTGCCTAATAGCTGTAATGAAACGTATATAAGCCCCGGTGCTTTAAAAGGGAGCATGGATGTTGACACGTTCGAGAAGCGCTTCTGGAAGGAGGAGCGCCGCGAGAAAGACGCGGACATGCGGAAGATAGAGAAGGAAGTGTTCAACGAGAAGACCGTGGACACGCTCTACAGGCTGGCGCTGAAAGGGGAGCTGGATTACCTGGGCGGCGTGGTGTCCACCGGAAAAGAGGCGAACGTGTTCAAGGGGTACACCAAGGACAACAAGCCAAGGGCGTACAAGATCTACAGGACGGAGACAGCGGACTTCAAGGCCATGTGGCCGTACCTGGAGGGGGACCGCAGGTTCGAGCGCACGCGCAAGCAGAAAAGGCACATAATCACGGCCTGGTGCAAAAAGGAGTTCAAAAACCTCACTGTAGCAAGGAAAGCTGGGT
>JAUVIW010000041.1 GCA_030592525.1 archaeon | reverse complement strand
TTTCAACGCATTCTATGGACACCTGTTAAAGTAAAAATCTTTTGTTTTGACGCTTGTCTTCATTATGGTTCCGGAACTGGTTTTTTGTGCAAAACAGCGGGGTGTTTATATCGACCTGCCCCGGCAATTGCTTTGCAATCGCCAGGTGCAAACAGGTCGGTCATTTGTCCGGCACAAGGCCGGACTATGCTATTAGGTTTTTATATGCTATCGCCAAAACAGAGTACACATTCGTATGGCTGCGGTAGTATAGTGGTAAGTACAGCAGGTTGTGGTCCTGCTATCCCGGGTCCGAATCCCGGCCGCGGCCCCATTCTCATAAAGCCTAGCTGTGCTTGATGACATCCTTTAATGTCCATCTTGGTTCGTTGAACTTGTACTCTTTTTCCCGCCTTTTCTTAAGCAATGCGAGCCAACGCCCTGCGTGCGGCTCCTCGTATTTTTCACAGATGCGCCTTATTTTTGCATGCACGTTCTCGTCCAGCAGGCCAGGGTAATCCGAGAACACCAAATGGAATGTCAGCAAGGGGTACAAGCGGCTTTCTGACGGAAGTGAGTCAGAGAACACACTCGGCTGATGTGCCACATCCCGTTTTATGTCCTCATCCACTTTCTTAAACTGGTATCCTTCCACTTTCTTGGCTAAGACACGGAGAAGGCTGACGTACTCACTTTTTTTCGCGGCGGACGCTTGAGAAGCGGAATAATGCAGTGCATCCAGGCGCCGGCCGAGATGTTTGAGTGAGGGTTCTTTGAAAAACACATCCATTCCCAATACGATTGACGGCCAGTCAGCATGCCCCTCCTCAATCCACTTCCTTATCGAAGGCACCAGATAGCTGACCAACTTATTGTGTGTCACGTTCCTCCTGACTCCTTCATCAGTCATCACCCCGACATTTTTCCTGTCATCAATGGCGTGTTCCATTAGCACTTGGGGCCGTGGGTCAACAATGAGCATCTTGTCGGCGCCCCACATACTGCTGCCGAAATCGGATAGTCCTGCGCTAAACTGGTCTTGTATCCTGCCGATGTCCTCTTCGGGCAGGTGGCTCACATTCCTTAATACTACGGCAACAGTCTTTTTCTGGCCGATGCCTGAGCCGTGGCGGGATGTGTCCCTTGTCTGCGTTCTCACCATATCCGTGATGTCCTCGGAATCCTTCCCTTTGCAGTCAATTTCGGCGACCTTGTTATAGTGTGATTTTTTCTTGAGGCCACTGACAGCACTGCGCGCAATCTTCTCATTAGGCAGTTGTACCCAGTGGGGCCCACGGACAATGCTCTTCAGCGCTTTTTCCTTTAGCATTGGGTATTCATATGTGTTAAGTGGAATAAAAAGCCAGTTCACTCACTGGGTGTGGTTGGCGGTGTTGGTGTGGTTGATGGTGCTGGAGTGCGTGGTGCTGCTGGCGCACTTGGTGCCGCCGGTGTTTTTGGTGGCGCCGCAGGCGCGCCGCTTACCTGCGCGCCCTGCACACTGTTCACAACCGATACAATTGCGTCAAGAAGCTTTTTGATGCTGTTCGCGTCCTTCAAATACCTTTTCTCAAGCGTTATCGTGGTGCGGTCGTTGTCGACGACAATGCTTTCGCCTTCCTTGAGCACGCTGCCCGCGGCCTGGATGCTTCCGCGCACGGCCTCGCCGACAACCTGCTTTGCCTTTTCCCTGCTTCCGCACCTGACCGCGAACGCGCCGTCGAAATGGTCGTCGCCAATCGGGACGCTTTCAACAGCTTCGTGCTCGCCGACCTTCGCGAGTGAATCCTCTTTGGTGATGGTCAGGTGGAACCCGCACGGCTTCATTGTGGTGGACAGGAATGTCACCTTGCCCTCATCGTGGCGGCTGCTCCACCTAATGTAAACAAGGCAATTGGCGTAAGTGCCTGTGAGTATCTGGGCCGAGCCCTCCTTCCCAAGCTCCATTTCCAGCGCCTTCGCAAGGCGCGGGAGGGCTGTTCTCCTTTTCCAGGCCACTATCGCGACGGCTATTATCGCTGTTAGCAGTATTACGGCGAATATTGCCGCATCAATCGCGAACCCGCCCAGGATAGGTATGTCCATGACCCACTTACAAAGCCCAACATGTTTTTATACTTTGCGCGCCTTGCCTCAGCCATGGATCCCGAAATCGTCGTGCCCCTGGGCACCTTCCTGTTTCTCCTCCTTATAGCGTTTTCCTGGTCTGGAAGTACGCTGCAGGGGAATAGCTTTTATTGGGCTGTGTATAGAATGCTCATGGGGTGGATGAGGAGCCCTATGAGTCCTGAGCCTTCGGGCGATGACGACAAGAGGGTCAACCGACACCCCACTCACCTGTCCTTAGACTGCTCGCCGATTGTGTCCAAGGAATCGGCTTCCTGAAACCCAGTGGCGGTCTCAATCAATCCCTTTTTGTCATCCTTCTTCGGTGCCTCTTCCTTTGGCGCCTCCTTCACAGGGGCCTCTTCTTTCTTCTCAGGCTGCGCATCCTTCTTCTTCTTTTGTGAGGGCGCCTTGAGGCGGCCCGCTTTCAAGTCACCGATGAAGCCGCTGATGTTGTACTTCAGCTTCTTTGCGAACAGGATTATTTCCTTGTCCTTCTTCCAGTACAGGACTCCGGCCACGATGGTGACCGTGGACATTGTGAGCAGCCCGAATATCAATGCCAAGATGAGCGTGTAGTCATCCTCCGGTTCCGTGGGTGGCGGCGGCGTTACGGTTTCGTTGGTGGTGGGCACTGTTACCGGCGGCTCAGTCTCATTGACAACCGGTTCCGGCTCTGGATCCGGATCAGGTATGTATTCTGTCAGCCCGTGCGTGTCGACGAACGTTTCCGGTTCCGAGAACATGTCCTGGGTCACCGAAATGTTCGCCGAGTACCATACCTCGTCCTCGCCGCCTGGCACCAGGTCAGTGGTCCACTGCACGCGGGGGTCATAGTCGAGTATGTGCGGGAACTCCGAGAACTGGTACTGCGTCATGTTCTCGTTGACCGTTGTTACGTTCGTGGTGACGTTGTTTGCATCCGTGACTTCCGTAGTGTTGTAGTACCCTTCGAGCGTTGGCATGATTGTCTTGGGGATGTCCTCTGTTATCTTTACTGTCACTGGGATGGTCTTCGTGTTCTTGACCTTCAGGTAGACCGTTGCGTTATCAGAGTAATCAATGTACCTGCGCACCGTGACCTTGTGTGCGGGCCAGGGGTCCTCATCAATCACAATCGATGCCTCCTGCTCAACATTGCCGTAGAACGTTTCAAACATGATGGTGGCGTTGTACCGCCCGGGCTTCGCGTACTCCTTTGCCTGTATGCTGAACGTGTGGTTTGCTATCTCGTTGTCGGGGACGCCGTCGCGGATTGATGGCGTTATGATGAATAGCTCCTCGTTATCGCTGTGAATTGTTGCCTTCCCGAACACGTCGAACTTGTTGAGATTGTGGACTGTCAGCGTGACCGAGGTGGCGTTGCTCTCGCTCGTGTGCACTGTGACGCTTGAGTGGGTGATTATCGTGGAGTCCGCCGATACATTAACACAAATCTCTGCAGTGGTGCAGTTGGCGCAGGACTCGTTTACGCAGTCCGTGCACGTCGTCTGGTTCGAGCAGTTCAAGGTGACGTTGCCGAGGATGGTCTCGTCCCATGTTTCCACCAGCACCAACGGGCTGTCACTCGTGTCCAAGTCAAACGATAGCTTGCTGCGCACATCCTCTGTGTCAGCATCGCTTGTCACGTAGTGCTTTGTGTTATTGACCTCGACCTCCCACGTTGTGGTGCCCTCGAGGCCGTGGACGCCGGACGCGTTGACAGTGACAGTGTAAGTGCTTTCGTTTTCCGGCATCTCGAAGTCGAACTGGAAGTACCCGGTTCCCGTGTTCACTGTTGAGACCTTGGAGGCAAAGTCATCCCCCTCAAGCCACACTTCCGCAGTGGAGTCGTCGGGGCTTGCGCCGAGCGCCTTGCCGTTGTCGTAGAGCACGTAGCCCTTGATGCGCATCGTGCTGTTCCCGATGATGCGTTCCACTTCGTGGTGCACACGCTCGTAATCGAACAGTTCGAGAATGTAGAGCGTGGCGTTTACCGTTAGGTTGCGCATCATGTACAGGTTTTCATTCCTTTGTTTTGTGTAGCCCGGTGTCGTGGAGTTCGTGTAAATCATGAGGTATTCCGACGGGCATCCTGCCAGGCTGGTCTCGTTGAACTCCACGTATTCATCGGGGTGTGATATGGTTGCCATTGCGCACGTGGCGTCATCATAAGTGATGTACACCGTGGTGTTCAGGAACGTTGTGTTCTCACTCGTGTCCGTGAGCCCGACGGCGTAGACCTTGAGGTCGAGTGGTGGGTCCCACACCGCGTTCATCTGCACGCTGTTCAGTGCGGGCGTGCCTATCGCAGTGCAGTTCATGGTCCAGTTGCCGCCCTGGTCATAGAGCTCGACGCAGAACTCCTCATCCATGTTGAGGTGGACGGCGGTGGCATTGTCCTCTGCCTTGAGTGTGTAAGCACTCGTTGTGAACGATGTGCCGTTGGTTCTGTTGTAGTATATGTCGTTTTGGACCCCGTTATAAGTGCCGTTGATGGTGAACGCATCGTCTGACGTGAACATGTACACTGAGTAATCCGTGATATTCGTGACATTGTCGCCCAAAATGATTGTGGCGGTTACGGCTAGGGTGTCATTGTGCAGGAACTCGTAGCCGTTCTGGAAGCTGAAAGTGATGTTTGCGTTTAGCCAGTCCGCGCCCATCGCCGGGGCTAGCAGCAAAAGCATGATGAGAAAGGCCCTTCGCATGTTTTGTGGGATAACCGCTTAGCATTTATATTGGTTACGCCCTTGTTTCTGGTTATGCTCGGAATCTCGCTCGCCAAGTCCTGTGGCCCCATGCTCAGCATAGTGCTCAAGGAGCGGCTCGAAAAAGTGAAGCCTGCACGCGTGCTTCTTGTTGGCCCCGGGGCCAGCGAGCTGTCGCTCGATGGCATGGCGTTCGACCGCCTTGAGGAGCCCATGGCCCTGTCTGCAAAGGCAGCGTATGATGTGGTGGTCTGCGTCCAGTGCTTCGAGAGCCTCCGGTCACTCCGCGTGGTGAACCAGGGCGGGCAGCTGTCCGTGCTCAAGGCCAACTCCATTGTCCCCCTATCCCCTGAGCAGGAGAAGCTCGTGAGGGGATACCTCAGCATCGCGGGCATCACGCTCAAAAAAGGCGCGCGGGCCACTGTGCCTGTGGAGGCAGAGGACCTCCTGAAGAAGGCCAAGGCCGCCCTCAATCCAAATGGAGTCATCCTGCTTCTGGATTTCCTTTCGCCAGAGGCAACCAAGAAAATTGCAGCTTCTTTGGGCCTTAAGGCGGCATCTGACCGGTTCTCGCACTTCATTTCGCGGACACCCATGGGAAAGCTTCGGGTGCTCAATAACCACCCGTCCCTTGCTTTATACCCTCATCCGATGAAGCATTCGGGTGCAAACGCCTTATTGAGCAAGAAACTTCCTTCTGGTGCGATTGTGCCGTTCCTGGATGCCGAGAACTCGTTTTCCATGGCAGAGAAGGCTCTTTTAGAGCCGTTTATCGGTAGCATGTCCTCTGTGTTTTCTGGGTGGTCCAGCCTGGTGCTCGAAAAGCTCTCGGCAGCCCAAAAGTTAAATAAGGTCTTATCGCGTCGCGAGGAGCTATCGGAGCTCTATTCGACCCTCGATTTGCTTGGATATGATGTCAAAGACGGTTTTTTTGAGAAAGCGTGGTTCAGGACGAAGCAAATGCTTGAAATCCCGGCTGATATACCTCTATTTGCCGTGACGCTTTCGGTAAGCGGCAAAGGGTTATAAATAAGGTATGATTCTCTGATAGTTACCCTTAAATAATCCGGGTTGCAATAATATATCAGTCACTACTGCGAAGTGACAACGGGGTTGATAAGTTATGCCTGCTGAAAAGAAAACCATTCTAAGTTCCCATGAAGACATCAAAGAGCACATGAGGGATACCAAGCGGGGTATCCTTATTGGGCGGCACAAGGTTAAGTTCGGTAACATGGTTGCGCATTCACGCGACCTGTTGCGTGACCTGAAGCGCTGGAAGCACCGCATCTCGAATGAGAATGCATTGCTAAGGCTCAGGCACAGGTTCGTCATCGATGGTGATGAGTCTGGCCTTGGCGTTGACATTGGCTTGCGCACGCTGAACCGTGCCACTAATGCCGAAGCTGAGATGGCAAAGCGCCTGAGGGCGCTTGACCTTACGCACGTGCACCTCCGGACAGGCGAGGTCGTTCGCGGAAGTAAGCTGGAGGCACTTTACAAGGAGGCCATGAGGGAAGGCACTTCTGATACTCACATTAACCTGCTCCATGAGGTAATGGACAAGTACGGCCCCAATATTGAGTCGGCTGTTGAGCCGTTCAATCTCGCAGCAGGAAAGACAACTTCGGGCCACGAGCACCTCGCGCAGGAGGAGCCGCCCGCATCGCAGCCCGAGCCTGAAGAGGGCGGGGAACAGGACGTCCCGGAGGATACCGGCCTTGCAGGCATCGGTGAAAAAGCCCAGGACGGATCCCCATCCTCATCCAAATCCGAGTTCCAGCCGAGCGAGCACATGCCTGAAGAGTTCGATGAAATGTTCTTGGCGAAGCTTAAGGACTTGGACAAGAAGGGCTACATCCCAAAGCAGGACCATGCTGATCTCGAGGGAGTCATAAACAGGTGGGCCATAAACAATCCTGGTAGCCACGAAGCAGTTTTCGGTAAGCTGCGCGGAAGATATGTTGCCCTTAACAATGCCCTTAACAGCTTGAAGGCTCTCAGGGGGGAAGAGCGCAAAGATGCGCTGAATATGCTGCACACCACCGTGCTTGAGACATCCAGTAATCACGTTGACCCTGAAACCTATCGCAGGTGGGGCGCACTGCTCAAGAAAGCCGGCGAGACCAAGGAAGAGGATGGGCACATACTTGAGATTGGTGGAAACAAGTACATGTTCAAGAAGAGTGCGTTGCTCAATGAGCTGCAGAACTTAACATCTGATGAGCGTGTAAAGGAAAAGATTTCTGAGAGTGGATGGGACTACTCTGGCAGGGACATGCTGTTTAATGATTTAATTAAGAAGTGGGATGGGGACCATACTGATTTCCTCAGCACATTCCACCGCTTAGAGGCGCGTGGAGACGCGGCGGGACCTGGCGATATTAGCTCTACTGAAATCGCGAGGAAGAAATTCAATGAGCAGAGGGTGTTCAATGGTGTTGTTGACGAGATGCACGAGCTCTTGCGCCACCACCGCACCAAGTTCAACATTGATATCCTGCGCAAGCACCTCGAGAATGAGGGCAAGGGCATAGAGCTTGAGGATATGAACAAGGAGAGTGGTGCGGACGCAATGGCGAACGGCGGCACTAGGCCGCCAGAAGAGGGTGGGCACCGTGGCCTTCCTGATGATTTTGTTATTGATCTCAGCAAGGTGCCTTCTGGAGGGGGTGAAGATGAGCCTGAAGGTGGAAGAAAGCCTGAAGCTGATGCAGCCCCTAAGCCGGATGCACCCCCTAAGCCGGATGCAGCTCCTAAGCCGGATGCAGTTTCTGAGCCTGATCACGCTAAAGACATCGAAGAAGAGGAAGAGGACCGTAGGCACGACCGTTTCATGGTAGCGCACGATTATCGCATGAAGCGGATCGGGGAAGAAGGCCTGGTTAGTGAGTGGAGTGACAATGTCAAGGACAATTACCTTAATCACTTTGAGGAAGCGAAGCCTGAGAAGTTTGATGATCTCAAGAAAGTAATTACAGACTTGAGTAAGACCAATGAGCCTGACAAACTAGGCTTGTCATTCGAGCTCAGTGGGGTTCTCAATGACCGGGAATCACAATCTGGACTTGCTGAGAAAATGATAAAGCAAATTGAGGAAGAGCGGGCCAAGTCCGCGAAAAAGAAGGCTAAGTCTGTGACACTACTTGCGGCTAATAAGTACACTCGCCTTGCATCGCGCATTATTGATACACTTAAGAAAGAGCACGAGATTTTACCGAAGAATGGTATGGGTGACTCTGTTGAGGTGGCTAAGATACTGAAGG
>JAUVIW010000065.1 GCA_030592525.1 archaeon | reverse complement strand
CGAGAACCTTTCAGCGGCCCAGGAGGGTGTTGAGCGCACCATGGAGGCCCTTAGGAAAGCAGGGTCATGACCGCAAGGTTTTAAAGGGGTGTGCGCAGAATTAATCCCGCGCGCCTGTAGTCTAGCTGGTAGGACTTCAGCCTTCCAAGCTGATAACGTGGGTTCAAATCCCACCGGGCGCACCATTACCGTCGTTTCAACGACGGTAAAACCGGCGCCAGAGCGACGGTAACCCTCGTCGAAACGATGGTAAGACCACAACGCTTTTGAATGTGGTGTCATAAAAAGACAGACGGAAAGTGATAATGGGGTAGTAACTCAGCCTGGGAGACAGAGTGAAGCGCACATTAGTGTGTTACTTACTCTGCCCAAAAGTGCATGGCTGAAGACCATGATGCCGGGGGTTCAAATCCCCCCTGCCCCACCACAATCTCTAATAGCTTTTGGCTTTTACGCGGATTAGAGAACCCAATCTCAGTATGCCATTTTCTCATCATGTTGTACCCATTGAGGCCAACCTTGTAAACTGTGGGTCCATCTTTGCGCTCGAAGCCTCGCTTAGTCACCCTAAATTTTTCTTTCTTTAGAAGCAAGTAAAGTTGCTCAGCCAAGTTTTCACTCACCGTGGTTATCTCAATCGAGGGATAAGCTGGGCTACCTGGCTTGTCTGCGGTGAATACGGACCCATCCGTGTCAGCAATTCCCCGTATAGTATATTTGACGTAATCCCAGCCCTGGTCTAAAATTGTGTGGGGTATACACACTATCGCAGCCTTCTTGCCAGGTCTCAATCCAATTTCAGTTGTCAACAAGTCAAAAAGTTTTTTCTTTTGGGTCTTCACCCAAAGAGCACGCTCGTGATAAAACACAGATGGCTTGCCGCCTGCAAACTCCTCAAAAAGAGCGGCGATATATTTCGAGAGGTACTGCACTTCTTTCTTTGGGTCCCCACACACCCCAACGACGTAGTGAACTTTCGTCCCCTCCATATACTTACCAATACACCCATCGCCAATAATTATGCCAACAAGCTCGCACAACCGTTTTCTTTGCTCATCGTCCCAAGCCATTTTTAGAATTACTACACCATAGTTTAAATCCCCCTCAGCATACATAACTTGCCGAGGATATGCATATGCACACCACAACCTTTTTCTTTTGCTCACAACATAAGTTGGTTATGGCAAGGCGCATTATCATCGTGCACCCAAGAGAGCACTATGTGAAGGCTTGTGAGCAAGAGCTCCTTGAGAACCCATCGATGCACAAAGTTAGCCAAAAGAAGCTAGAGAACCTGTTTACGCATGTGTTCAACAAGTACAAGGATGAAGGCCGCATCATAATCCTGCCTGGGAAAAAGGATAACCCAAAAGAGCCGGATATGTCCCTGCTCTCAAAGCGAATAAAGCTCAAGGAAAATGACTTGGTGCTATCAGACTTCAATTCAGAGAGCAAGTTCCTCGACCACACGTACCCGAACTTTGATAAGGTGTTCGAGCACATCAAAAAAGAAGTGGGCCTCAAGAAGGGCGACAAGCTGGTTTTCGGGGGCATGAGTTCCAGTGACTGCGTGGAAAAGCTCGCGCTCGCAGCGCATAAAAAAGGATTCAAGGCATTTATTGACAGCACTATCACTGAGCTGTTCTACGTGAATCTCAAGATGATGTTAGGGCATAACAAGCCCCCGGCTATTTGGTTCGAGCAAGTGCCTATTGATTCTAAAAAACTGAAAGAGAAGCTGTACGGCAAGCGCTAGAACCCGACGTCCAAAGTCACGCCCTGGCCAGTGCCTGTGCTAACGCCGGACTTGACGCCACCAGTGTAGTCCTCGCACTTGAACATGGTGTCGGCAATGTGGTCACCGTGCAAAGTGTACACGCCACCCTCGGTGAAAGTGCCTGGGCAAGTTATGTTGACGGAATCCATGCGGGTATACAAATGCACTTTTCCGCAGGAGGCGTTTGTCTCCTTCACGAAGACCTCGCGGTTGATTATCTGGCGTGCCTCACCCAACGCCAACTCGATGACAGCGCCCTCCGAAGTGGGGCACTCCTGTGTTATTGCTATGATGTACTGGTCAGTGCGCTCGGCAATGAACCACTTGTCAAAATCAAGCGCGTCAGGGGCAAACATGTAGAGGCCGACAACGAGCGCGCCGAAAACGATTAGCATGGCCAAGGCAAATATGAATGGCTTTGACACGCCGCCGCCCTTCTTTTTGGATATGCCGGTAGTGGGTGCGTTGGGGGTGTACGAGCGGATAATGCCCACATGCCTCTTTTCCTGCTGCGGGTTGAGCTTGATGTCCTCGAGCTCCTGGACAATGTACTCGCGCGCATAGCCCTTCATCACGAACAGCGCCTTGATGGCGTCCTCGGACTCGCCGCGCTGCCACATCTCAAGCATTGTGCGGCGGTCATACGGCTCAAGCTCCCTGACGGTTGGCTTTGGCTTCTCGGGCAACGGTTTTGTGGGGTCAAGCACCGGCGCCGAAAGGGCGCTCCGGGACTCGAGCTCACGCTCGTAAGAGACGAGCTCGTCCAGGACCTCGCTCTCGGAATATCCTTCCTTGCGGAAGTACACGAGAATGCGCTGTTGCGTCACACCCTCATCAATCATCTTGCGAAGGAGCTGCATGTCACTGAACTTCATCGCAACTCACAAGGCCAAACGGGCTTAAAAGCCTATCCCAGCAAAGCCTTTTTAAGCCTCGCAGCCGAGAAATACGCAAAGGTGAACCCCATGCTGGACATCAAGCTTTTCCGCGAAACCCCTGACACAATCAAAAAAGATCTGAAGAAAAGGGGTGATGACACGAAGGTAGTCGGCTCTGTAATCAAAAAGGATGAGGAGTGGCGCGGCGCCCTGACCAAAGCGGATGAGTTCAAGCACAAGAAGAACGTTATTTCGCAGGAAGTCGGGAAGCTCAAGAAAGAAAAGAAGGATGCCGCAGCTAAGATTAAGGAAATGGCCGCAGTCAGCAAGGGGATTGGCGAATGGGGTGTGAAGGCGGAGAAGGCCAAGGACGAAAGGGACGCGCTCCTCATGGGCGTGCCGAACCTCTTGCACGAGTCAGTGCCAAAAGGCGATGGTGATAAGGGCAACAAGGAAGTGCGCACCTGGGGCAAGCCGAAGAAAAAGGAGATGCCGCCGCACGGCGAGGTCATAGAGTCCATGGGGCTCGCGGACTTCAAGAGCGCAACGAAGATTGCGGGGGCTGGGTTTTACTTCCTTAAGGGCGACCTTGCGCTGTTGGACCATGCGCTGCAGCGCTTTGCGATGGACTCGCTTATCAAGAAGGGTTTTATGGTTGTCGAGCCGCCGCTCATGATGAACAGGAAGGCTTACGAGGGCGTTACTGACCTCGGGGACTTCGAGAGCGTGATGTACAAAGTAGACGGAGAGGACTTGTACCTCATCGCGACGAGCGAGCACCCCATGGCAGCGATGCTCAGCGGGGATGTTATCGCGGAAGAGGGCTTGCCGCTCAAGCTCGCCGGAGTGAGCCCGTGTTTCAGGAAGGAGATTGGCGCGCATGGTGTCGACACACGCGGGTTGTTCAGGGTTCACCAGTTCAACAAGGTGGAACAGTTCGTGTTCTGCAAGCCTGAAGGCTCGTGGGCACTGCATGAGGAATTGCAGAGGAACTCGGAGGAATTGTACGAGGCGTTGGAGCTGCCTTACAGGGTTGTTAACATTTGTACTGGTGACATTGGCACTGTTGCGGCGAAGAAGTATGACATCGAGGTGTGGTCTCCGAGGCAGGGCAAGTACTTCGAGGCCGGGTCGTGCTCGAACTGCACTGACTACCAGTCACGTAGGCTGAACATCAAGTACGGAAAGCGCGGCGGAGAAAAGGCGCTGGTGCACACGCTAAACAACACGGCGCTTGCCACTTCACGCACGATGGTTGCGATTATAGAGAACTTTTATGAGGACGGCGTGATAAAGCTGCCGAAGGCGTTGCACTCGTACATGGGCAAGAAAGAGATTGGCTCAAAAGTGAGTCAATAGCCCCTCATGTGCTCTACTCTTGAGGCCTTTTTCTTTAGCCCCCTTTTAGCTTTCCTGACGAGGTTCCAGGCCCTGCCCTTATCAACCATATCCCCGTCCTTGAAAACCTTTTCGCCACACTTGATGGCCTTATCATAGTTACCTAGCTCGTAGTGCGCTGTGGCAAGCACGTGCAAGAGGGTGATGGGTGCCCGGATATCCTCTGTCGCTTTCTTCAGGTGTTCGATGGCTTCCTTGTTCTTGCCCGACTCGTGTAAGGATATGCCGTAGGCTTTCCTGAGCTCGTAGTCATCGAGCTCCGGGTCCTTTTTGAGCGCCTTGCCAAGGTGCTCGGCCGCCCCGTCGTACTCTCCCAGCTTGAAGTGCGAGATGCCTATGAACTTGTGAATCAGGGCGTTGTCGGGGTAGTCCTTGAGCTTGTCCTGGAAAAAGGCTTTCACCATCCCGTAACGCGCGTTGAACAGGCCTGCCGACATCCCTGGATAGCTGGGGACGTAGGCTTCCTTCCAGCCCCTGAGCGCCTTGGTCACAATTGTCCTGTCCTTGGGTTTTAGCTCAAGCGCGGCCTTGAAGAAGTGGGTTGCGTTGTTGTGCGCTTCCTGGACATCGTTGGGCAGCAGCATTTCTTTAGGAGCCTTGGCGAAAAGCGCCATCCCCCTGAGGAGTTCCTTGTTGCCCTCGTCAACCAGCTCAGTGGGGCTCTTGCCGAAGAGGTCGCGGGCGTTCTCGACATACCAGCGCTCGAATGAGCGGCCCTCGGCACCAAGGAAGCCCTTGTCTCCCCAAGCATAACCAGACTTTTCATAGTGCTTCTGGGCTTCGGCGAGTAGCTCTCCCACCTTAGGGGAGAACCCTTCCTTCTTGAATACGCCCCTCGCCTTCATGCGGACCTCGTCGCCCTTCCGCGTGTGGTTGACTTTAGCCATACATAGATTATGCAAGCAAAGGAATAAAAGCTAGGTACCTGGCATGGAAAAGGGGCACTAATAAAAACGAGTCCGCGTAAAACATGAAGTCAAGGGCCCGTAGCTCAGTCTGGCTAGAGCACTAGTTTTGGAGGGATTTAGGTCCCTCCGAAGGTGAAGCTTTTAACCTAGGTGCCGTGGGTTCAAATCCCATCGGGCCCGCCATTACCACCGTATCAACGGTGGTAGGACCATCGCCAAAGCGATGGTGGAACCGCCGTCTCAACGGCAGTAACAGGTGTGAAAATGCATTGGGCGGAACAGTTTGCTGAAGAGATAATCAAGCAGAACCCTGAGAAGGAGGAGTACGTGGTAGAGAGCGGGATTACTCCATCGGGAGTGGTGCACGCCGGGAACTTCCGCGAAGTGTTCACGCAGGACTTTGTTTACAAGGCGCTGCTCAACAGGGGAGTTCAGGCAAAGT
>JAUVIW010000129.1 GCA_030592525.1 archaeon | reverse complement strand
GCGTCCTCGCACGCCTTTGCGACGTCGAGCATTCGGTCGCATGGCGGCAGCTTGGGCATGATTGGTATGTTGCCGGCGGCTTCCTTGATGCGGTTGATGAGCTTGCCCGCAATTTCTGGGTCCTTGCCGAAGATTGAGCCATGGCTCTTCGTGTTCGGGCACCCGATGTTAATGTCGAGCATGGCCGGCTTGTGCTGGACAATTGCCTCGGCGACTTCAACGAACTCGTCGATTGACCCGGCGTAGAATGATGCGATGATTGGGACGTCGATGCCCTTGAGCTCCTCCCACTCGCGGTCCATGTTCTGGTAGCCTGGTGACGGGAGGCCGACGGCGTTGATGAGGCCTTCCCCCCAGCACAGGACCGTGGGATTGGGGTTGCCGCCGCGTGGCCTGGGGCCGATTGACTTGAGTGTGACTGCTGCCGCGCCGTTGTCTGCAACTCTCTTGAGTATTGAGGCGCTTGTGCCGAGCAGCCCTGCTGCAAGAATGGTTGGGTTCCTGAGCGGAACTCCAGCGAGCTCAGTAGAAAGCATTGCCCGCTAATAGGTAGCCGAGGTATATATGATTTTACCATAACCTTATTATACTGTTATAAAGACAACGAACATGTACACAATCAAGAGTGGAGACCATGAAAAAAGAATTATTGCTTCTAACCGTCATCATGATTGCGGTAGCCGGCTGTGTCGGTGGCGCTCCTGCAGAGGAGCCCGAGACGCCAGCCTCGCCCGCAGTGACAACACCAACAACGACTCCAACAGAGCCAACGGCACCCGCCACACCACCTGCCACCCCACCGGAGCCCGAGCAGCCAGCGGCGCCCGCAAAGACCATGCCATCCACGCATGAATGCATGGACCTGCTTAACGCAGCTGACATGTCTTGGAGCTCAGTGGTTGACACGCACGAGTGCTTCACCGATGCCAACAAGGCATACGAGTGTGCATACCTCCTCACGAAAATGGGCCGTGACCTCGAGATCGAGCAGAAGAACATTGACATCTGGGTTGTCAGGCTTTATGGCGGAGCGTACAACTGCGCGAAAACCATTCCCGATGACATGCCCATTGTCACCACAAAGCACAATGGTGATGACGAGCCTGGTCACTTGACCCTGTTGAACTACTACCAGTGGTTCAATGACGACAATGTTGTACAAGGCACGACAGAAGAAGAGCTGGACTCACTCATCATGGCGATGAACAACAACTACGCGTGAAACCCCAGTGGCGGGCTCCAGCCCGCCGCCAGCTATTTTTGCATACTTTTTTAAAGAACCGATTGCTTAGTTTATAGCGGTGATTCAATGGCAGGGATGGAGAAAAAGGCCAATCGTATACACACGTCAATAGAACGGCACATTGACCTCAAGGCACAGAGGCACCTCAAAAGAGCAGAGCTGTTACACGACCTCAAGAACGCGATAAAGAAGCGAGTTGAGGAAGGCAGCCTTCACTCAGAGGAACTTTACTACGTTGGGGAAGCAGTAGACTGGTTCACGTACGGTCTCGACAACATCCACGACTCCGAGCGCTTCAAGAACGCGATGGAGCAAATGGAAACCGTTAAAATGGACTGGCCAGTGAACAAGTCACGCAAGGTACTAGACAAATTCAAGAAACAGCTTAAGGAGATGCACAACCAGCTCAAGAACGAGCACCCCTTTAACATATCCCCAGACCCTTCATCATCAAAAGCGAAATGAGCTTCGAGCCACAGTCCGCCGCCCAACTATTTTTAATTATACACAATAGGCTAGCCGCTGGGATGGATAGCTTTAGGAAAAGAGTTATCAAGCAAACAGGCTGTGGGCCTGCTTAAGAAGCGTACTTCTCGATGAGCTTAACAGTGCTCTTCAGCGCCTTCTCGACCTCGGCCTCGGAGCGGGCTCCGGTGCAGATGACCTTGCCGTTCTTGAACAGCAAAAGCGACGCCTTCACGCCATTAGCAGCCTTAGTGAGCTTCAGGATGGCTCCCGGGAACTGCTCAGGCTCGTACTCGATTGTGTCCACTTCCCTCGCCAAGGCAAACAAGTCGAGCTCGACATTGAAGTTTGCTGAAGCGACCATGTTCACAATCTTAACATTATACTTGTTCTCAACCAAGTAAAAACACCTCGGACTTAAATTCTTAATAAAGCCCTATATAAAGGGGCGCCTCGCCTTTATAAAGCCCCTTATAAAAAGCGCTTGAACGCCATTAAGCTATCCATAGCAAGAGCATAGCATATCCTGCTCCACAGCGTGCTTATTGGGCTGCCCAGAAACACGCATTGCCCAAGAAAGTGATGAGCGCCAATGCCCCAGCACCCTCAGCGCTCAGAGCTCGATTTTCTTGAAGCGCATGCGGAACAGCGCTGCTATGAGGGCGCCAAACGCCGAAATCACGACCATGATGACGAAAGCCACGAGGGACACGGTGATATCCACCTGGCTTGGGTCAAGGAACCGTATTATGCCTGACAGCGACAGCACGCTGGTCAAGGCAAAGACCACGAAGAACAGCACGGGCATGGTGACCCCATAGAGCACTTCAGGCACCACGGGGAGCTCGTACTCCTCCTTTGTCGCGAAAAAGATCGTGAAAATGCTGATGAGGAACACGAAGATGTAGAATGTCCAGTAGTTGGACTCGAGCTT
>JAUVIW010000085.1 GCA_030592525.1 archaeon | reverse complement strand
TCACGAACACTGTCGAGCAGGCGGACCACGTGATATCACTGCCGCGCCTCAGCACGCACGCGCAAGCCGGCGTCACGCTGGGGTTCAAGAACCTCGTCGGCATTTTGCGCGATGACAGCCGCATGGAATTCCACTCGAACGGCCCGTTCTACGACACCATGAAAAAAACTGTCGGGAACAACGGCACGCGGGAGGACGGCACGGACAAGTTCTTCGAGAAAATGGTGGAGATAAGCCTCGCAGTGAAAAAGAAGTTACGTGTCACGCTGTTCACCGCGACAAAGGCACAGGTCACGTTCGGGCCTGACAAGGAAACAGTGCAGTTTGTTGGGGGAGCGCACGTGGTCGAGCCTGAGACCGGATTGGTGATAGCGAGCAAGGACCAGGTTGCTGCAGAGGTAACCGCGCTCGCGTTCCTAACTCACCTGTACGAAGGCGCACCGGTGCACAGGAAGGCGCTGCAGAAAGTCCTTGTCCGAGCCAACGGAGCCATCAAGGAGCTCGGCGAGGAAAGCGTGTGGGACAACCCGTTTGTCAGGTACGCGCTCGAGATGAAGCTCGGGAAAAAGAAGTTTGACGTTGAGTGGGACGGCGTTCCCGTGGAGCTGCAGGGGCAATTGGGCGCGCTCATGGCAAAGCGCTAACTCTCGGCAAATGCATGTTGCCTCGGCAAGTTGTTAACCCCTAGTGGTACTTATTCGCAACAATAATAGTTCAATAGCTGGGGTACTGTAGCCTGGTTATCAGGAACGGCTGAAGACCGTTTGGACATTAGTGGTCTTCGCGGGTTCGAACTGTATAACCATCAGTTTCTAGTGAACTGGTGGTTCGCACGGAAATCCCGCCCCCAGCGCTAATGGCCACTGCTAACTGTTGTAAAAAGAAAAAAAAAGGAACGGCTAAAAACCGTTTAGACATCAGTGGTAATAGTTTCTAAACAAAACAACTTAATAAGCCTTTCCAGCACGCCGTTATGCATAAAAACCCCTAAACGCCCAATATGCTTATGGAACACAAGTCACACAGGGAAGAGATGTCAGAAGCGGCTGAGAAGCAGAACGGCCGCGTCGCCCTCACTATAGCCGTCCTAGCCATCCTCATGGCCACGAACGTCTTCATGGCAGACAACATAGCGCACGAGGCGCTAGAGGACCTCACCAACGCCGTGGACCACTGGAACTGGTACCAGGCCAAGGGCATCAAGCAATACGTTTACTCAACGCAAGCCGACGCGCTAGAGCTCCAGGTAATGGAGGGCGTCGGGAACGAGACCGCGTTCCAGAACAACATAGACTACTACCGCGGAAAAGTGGCGGAGTACAAGGTCGAGAAAGTGGAGATAAAGGAAAAGGCCGAGCACTTCACTGAAATGAACCACTTGAACGACACGAAGTACATCTGGTTCTCTGCCGCGATAATACTCGCAGAGATGGGAATTCTTCTCGCGTCCGTCAGCATACTAATGAAGGACCGCAGGTTCTGGCTCGTCTCAATGCTCATTGGCGTCGCCGCAATCGCGGCAATGGGCTGGGGAATAATACTGTGACACCCGAAGATGGTACGAGCTGGCTGAGGGGATGGTTCTCCAGCGAAGAAGTCAAAAAGATACACGAAGTCCTCAAGAAGGACGCCCTTAAGCAGCCGGAAGTCCGCAATGATGTACTCAACAGAATATATGAATTCACGTCAACCTCAGTGGGCATGAAGCTAAACCTCTCCCATCTTCTTGGTCTCGCAAGAACCGGGAGCGCAGAGAACCTGCCCCACGCACTCAACGCGCTCCTCACCGTAAACGAACTTGGTGTGGAAGGAAGGTTGGACGACAAAGTCCTCAAATCCAAGTCAGTAGAAGAAGCACACGCCCACATAATCGATACAGTGCGCGACCACTGCAGAAGCATGGGCTCGATGTACCGGGTTGACACCAGCGGCGAAGGCATGAAGATAACAAAGTACGACTCCAAGAAAGGGTTTGTCGAGCCGGACTTTTCCCCACGCAAGCACGAGGGCATAGCCACTGAATTCATGAAAGCGCACCCCCAAAACAAAAGCGTGTTTTACCTACACCACAGCGGCGGGGCATACTATCACTTGCTTAACAATGATATGGAGTACATCGGCGTAATGGGCTTCACAGACCTCGATCCATCAATAGACATTAGGGCGGACTACAAGAACCGCAAGGTAGGCACGATGATGGGGCGCCTGGCAATAGACCACTACGAACAAACCAAGCACGTAACAATACACGAGTGGCAGGCATTGAACAAACACTCCCACATGCTAGCGAAACGCCTGGGCTTCAAAGACAAGAAAAAGGGCGCCAAGCAAAAACGGGTTGTCAAGAAAAAGTACGTGTGATTCACTTCTTCTTCACGAAGCGCGCGTACAAGTCATCAACGCGGTCCACAGTGTCACACTCGTCAATGCCGCGGTCCTCGCGCATGCGAATCAGCTTCGGGAACCTAAGCGCATAGCCCGACGCGTAAGTCGGCGACTTCTGCATCTCCTGGTACCCCACCTCCACAACAAGATTGGGCCTCAAGCGGACGCTCTTGCCCTTCTGCTCAAGGATATCCGGCTTCAGCAAATCAGTCAGGTACTGGAGCTGCTCGTCCTTGAGCCCCGTGCCCATGCGGCCGATTTCCAACAGCTCGTTGGTGTCCGGATCCCTGCATGCGAGCAGGAAGGAGCCAAGCCACTTCGTGCGGCGGCCCTCACCCCACTCCGCACCCACTATCACCAAGTCCAAGGACTCTGACACGGGCTTGAGCTTGTACATGTAGCCCACCCTGCTGCCAGGCTTGTACTCAGCCTCGAGGTTCTTGCACATCACGCCCTCATGGCCCTCATCAAGAGCTGCCTTGTAAAACACGTCCGCCTCCGCAGCATTGGAAGTCACGAGCTGCGGCGACAAGATGAGCGCGCCGTGCTCAGCCACAATTGACTCGAGGGACTTTCGCCGGCTCTCGAGCGAAGTGAGCAAGAGGTTCTCGCCATTGAGATACATGCAGTCGAACAGAAAGAGCTTGATGGGAATGCTCTTCACCATCTCATCAATGTCATACTTGCGCTTGATGCGGCGCGACAAGCGCTGGAACGGGAGTGGATTGCCTTCCCTGTACGCAACTGCCTCGCCCTCGATAATGCAGTTCTCGCATTTCACGCCCTTCTCGACAGCTGCCACAATGTCAGGGAACTGAGTGGTAACGTCGTCAAGGCGGCGCGTGAACACGCGCACCTTGCCGTCCTTGACATGCACCTGCGCGCGCATGCCGTCGAACTTCTTCTCGAAAACAGTGCACTTGTTGTCAATCGCCTCCTGCGTGGAGTGAACCATCTGCGCGAGCATCGGCCTGAGCGGGCGGAACAAGCGAATGCCTATTGCGCGGAGGCCGCGCTCGCCCTTGTCCCTCGCTATTGACGCGACCTCGCCGTAGTCATTGACCATTGAGTAAGCGCGTTCCGTGAGAACGGGGTCGACATTGAACGCCTTTGCGATGGCGTCGCGCATGATGCCCTCGCCGACGCCGAGGCGCATCTCACTGAGCAGCAATCGCGCGAGATACTTTGTTTCCAGTGCGGATGCGTTGTTCAGCAGGTCCATCGTGTGCCTTATCTTCCGGTCCGCGCTTCCCGAGCCGCTCATCGAGGCGAGCTTGCCGAACTCCGCAGCTATCTCATCCAAATCAAGCTTGCGGTAGCCGAGGGTTGTCTGGACTTTCTTGTCGAACAGCTCTTGTGCGGCGATGCCCGTGTCGCCTGTTTTGGCGATTAGCTTTTCCACGTTGTCCTCTGTGTAGCCAGTCGCCTTCGCGATGGCCTTCACCATTGTCTTTTCCGCGATGCCGAGCTCGCGGCGGTCCCACGGCGGGAACGGCTTGCCCTGGACATAGGAGACCACGAGCGGCAGGTCATCAGAAGCCTTGTTGAGGAGTTCTGTGACTATATCCGTCATTTCAAGGCGGCCACTGATTCCTGACAGCCTTTCCAGATAATGCGCCAGAGTCTCAAACTCCATTCAAATGCATTTAAGGGCTCTAGATATTTATTAATAGATGAAGTGCCATAATGTTACGTGCTAGGCAAACAGCGCTTTTGTCTCGCCTGAGGAAGCGCTATGAAAAGCCCCATCTGTGAAAAATGTGTTGTTGAACGAGATCTGTGTGATGCCTGTCAAACCAAGCAAAAACAAGGAAAACTGACTGAAGCGGACATCTCACTAGCACGATTGCTCTACAAATTGGAGCAGAAGCAGCTCGTCAAAGACCCCTCGTTCACCCGCGCGGTGGACCTGGAAAAGCTCTTCCTAATCATCACGCACGAGAACGTAGGGAACCTCGTGGGCCGTGGCGGCCGCGTGGTGAGGCTTCTGAGCAAGGAGATGGGCAAGAAGGTCCGGGTCATCAATGG
>JAUVIW010000101.1 GCA_030592525.1 archaeon | reverse complement strand
CGCGCCCGTGCCCCGGCATCAATGACAGGATAAGGGGCTTGGACGCGTGGTTCGCAAAGAACTTTGTTGCCGGAGGCAAGTGCTTGAGCTTTTGGTGAAGCAGCTTGACAGTGTCAGGCAACTCGTGCCTCAGGGCGTACGCCAATTCCTCCTCGGGCTCCACGGCAATAAGAGTGCACTTGCCCAAGAGCTCGTGCAGCACCGGGCCCGGGCCAGGGTTCAGGATGAGAATGCTGTCACTCTCCTCCGGAGCGAGGAACTCGACGATGCTTGCGACTATGCCGTCATTGATGATGAAAGGTGTCTGTGTGCGCACGTGATAGTGGCCGATAAAATAGCTAACCAAGGCTCGTGAATTCATCAAAGCCGCCTTTCTTCGCGCTTTGGTGGAACCGTGAACATGTAGTACTTGATGTCAGTGCCCTGCAACTCTTCGATAACGCGCTCGGTGATGACGCGCACTGGGTCAGGCATGAGGTTCACGCGCTCTGCTATGCTGGCGAAGCTCTCGAAAGGCTTGTGGTCACGCTCATCAATTATGTTGGTCGCGTGCTTCTTGCCGATTGACGGCAGTAGTTCCAGTGAATGCTTGCGGATTGAGATTGAGCCCGCCTTGTTGAAAAACTCGACGTACTTCTTCTCGCTCTCGCGCACGACCGACTCGACAACGTGCGGCAGCTCCTGCTGCGCAGTGTTCGTCAGCCTGCTGTACTCAAGGCGCCCCTTGATGAACTTGACTTCCTTGCGCTCCTCAGGGCCAATGTAGACTGTTTGCCCAAGGGACAATGAGACGCCGTCGCGCGGAACGAGCTCGAGCAAAGTGAAGTTCGTTGTGCCAACAGCTTGCGCTACTGGTTCGCCCGTGTACGAGGACGAGTAACCCCGAGAAAGAAACTCGAGGACTATTGCGTGCTCCTCACGTCCCATTTGTTTTACTCCGAATATTTTGCGACGAGGTCAAGGATGTTCTTGATGTCATCGTCGCCAAGTGTAAAGCGCTTCTTTTCCATTATGACGCGCAGGTCGTCCTTGTCCCTCGGCTTGACATCCGCAATCATTACGGCGGTCGCGTTGTCAATGGGCTCAATCTTCTCGAGCTCCTTCACGAGCTTGCGCGCGCTCGTCACCTTGCCGGTGCCGAACTCGCTCGAGTAGTCGAGCGCCGCCTTTTGCTCATAGGACAGTTCGCCCTCCTTCTTGCGCTTCGCTAGTATATTCTTTACGTTACTCAAAGTGATATCTCTGTCTTCAAGAGTTTTTTTTCCTATCATAAGCCGAGCCTCCCTAAGCCGCTGCCTTCCCCTTTAGTAAGTGGACTGGCGTTACAACAAGGTCTTTCTTGGCCTTGCCATCGGTTATCTGCACAACGTAGCTCTTTCCCTGCTTCTTCTTCACAGTGCCGACGCGGCCCTGGAAGCGCGGGTGCGGCATTCCTTTCGGCTCAGAGGAAACAATCTTGATGATTACCCTCTCGCCGTCCGCGAACTCCTGCAGGTACTTGGTGACGGGCTGCATGCCCTTCTCTTTGTGGCTCTTCGCAAGCTTGCGAGTGGAGCCTCCTAGTTTTCCTCTACTCTTTTTCATGGGGAACCACCAGAAATCGGTTTGTTGGATTATGAACTAAGTAGTATTTAAATGACTGGCGCTATTTGGCTTTCCAGCGGAGGTTGCCTGTTCTGGGCTCAAAGCGGATGTTAAAGACTTTCTCGTCAGGATTCTTGTCCAGGCGCTCGGCAGCCTCTTTAAAAACGGAGAGTGATTTGGAGTTGCGGAAATTCTCGTGGACGAACTTGTCCCGGCACATGTCAACACGCTTCTCCAGAGGCATTCGGCCACCGGCAAGCCACTGGCGCATTCCTGCTTCCACGCTCTCGGCCATGTGGTTGGCTGCCTCAGAATACCTCACATTCTTGTCATCCGCAAGGGCCTTCTTTTGGTTTTCATGGGCCTCTGACAATGGAAGGGAAATCTCGGTCGGGAGCGCAACACGGCTCCCGTCATCAAACTCCAGGTAGCGGGTGATTTCGGGCAGCGGCCTGGTCGGGCGCCACACAATGGCTTTCTTGTCATTAACATAGTCAATGTTAAAAGGCATGTAGCCAGGAATTTTGTCCATGCGGGCTATGGCCTCCTTCAGCTTTTCCTGTATGATTGGGTTGTTGCGGCTTTCTTCGGCAATGAACTCCTTCATGAAAGAGTGGATGCGGTCATCCCCGTCCTTTGACTCATCGGACAGCACATCAAACATGCGCTTCCCAATATGCTTCCGGAAGCCCTTGGTCGACGCATTGCTGGGCTTATCGCCCTCGATATCAAATAAGGCTCCGGCAACATCCGGCCTGAGCTCAACAGGCTCTGAGCCAAGGAACTGGGCTTGGAACGCATCCGCGGCAACCATGATGTGCTTGGGCCCCTTTGACTTCCAGACCCACACAGGGGCGTTCTTCTTCTCGTCGAAAACAATATCGAACACAGAGCCCGAGCCTGTCTTCCCCAAGCGCTCCGCAGCACGGGTCAAGAACTCCTTGGCAACAGCCCTATGGTCGGGGTGCACAAAAGCCTCGAGAGCGACCTGCACGCGCTCCTCCCGGGACCACTTCGGGTTGTTCAGGATATCGCGCACATGCTGCTCCATCTTGGCACAAGCCCCCCTGTTAACCCCCTCAAAATCAGCGGCCAAGCCAACTTTTGCGCCTTCAACAGTATGGATGAATACCTTGGGCGGGCCCTTCTTGCGTTCGCGTTCTTTTGGCATGGTGAATCAATACTCCGCATTAATTTATAAGCGAAACTCATTTAAATAAGTAACCACCCAATGGTGACTACATGAATGAAGGAGAGTTGGTGGAGTTCATCTACATGGCAGTAGGCGTAGGCCTCGTGCTGCAGGTGTACTACCCAAGCATTCTGGCGTGGTGCCTGCCGTTTGTCGCCATCATAGGCGCACTCTACCTGGTTTGGGGCGTTCTCAGCAAGTTCTCTGCCGCGCTCGTGGGCCACGGCTACTCCAGGCGCGATGACTGGTGGAATGGACTGGCCATACTGTCACTGATCGCACTGTGGTTCGGTGCGCCGAATACAGCCGTAGCAGCCGTCCAATGGGTGCTTTGGGGCATGTACCGCGTTGTAATGGGCGCTTTTACAATAGCCTTATAAAGGTGTTTACTTGGAATTAATATACCCTTTTTAAGGAGGGGCTGTTCCCATGGAAGTTAAATTCAAAATAGTAAACATGGTCGCAAGCGCGAACCTCGAAAAAGAGCTGGATTTGTATGCCATAGCACGCGAGCTGGACAACGTGGAATACGAGCCCGAGCAGTTCCCAGGCGCCATCCTCAAGCTCAAGGAGCCCAAGACATCACTCCTCCTGTTCAAGAACGGCAAGATGATATGCACTGGCGCGAGAAGCGAGGGCGACGTATACAAGGCCATTGATGTGACGGTCGAGCAGATAACCCCGTACATCAAAGGATAACATTTATATAGGATGCTGATAGCAATAATCGCGGCCGACGGTCATAGCGAAGGGGCCACGCCCGGACACATACCGAACCCGGAAGCTAAGCCCTCCTGCGTTGTGGGCATTACTATTCTGCGAGAGCGAATGGGAAACCCACAGCACTGTCGGCCATAACCCAACCTTTT
>JAUVIW010000076.1 GCA_030592525.1 archaeon | reverse complement strand
GCTCGACGAAGGCCCGTTCTATGCATACGAGCACTGCCTGTCACAGGACAAGGCATGGTTCTTCGGAAAGTCAGGCACATGCAACTCAGACATTTACGTGAGCCAGAAGGCGTACTTCTACTACATGATTAGCGCGAAGGCAAGGGAGCCAGTGGACAACTGGGAGATACCGCTCGACATCCTTCCAAGCAAGGCTGACCCAATTGCATACGAGGGCTACATCCACCGCGCAAGCGGCGGCGACGTCACCTACATGACACAAGTGCCAATGAGCGGCACGACCATCAGCAATGCTGGTGGGCTATACGGGCTGGAGAAGGACGACGAGCTGCAAATCATTGTCACGTTCCTCGGAGAGGAATCAGGCAAGGGCTCAATCATCGCGTTCAAGGACGTCGACCACCCAAGGAGTTACGTAATCGACGAGACCCCGGTGCTCCAGAAGGAGACGCTCGTCAGCGGAGTGACCGCAAGGCTGCAGGCATACTCGACATTCAAGTATGATGAGAGCACGCAGTACCGCGGTGACGATGGCGAGGCTTACGAAGCACCTTACGACCCCACCACAGAAACACTGCCGACCAACGGAAAGGACTTCAGGCTAGTGTTCTCATTCAACAACGTGGGCGGAAACAAGAGCATGAACCTACGCATAGTCAGCAATGACCAAGGGATTGCATTCAACACAATCGCTTCCGGAGACGAAAGCGCAATGGAAGGCAGCCTCACTTACGTGCAGGAAGTCCCGTTCATCATAAGTGATGACAACAGCGCAAGCATCATGATAACAGGAACCGGCTCATCAGGCGGAGCAAGCACCATGGATGTTTACATCTGGGAGCAAGGCACGCCGACACCGCAGGAGCCGTGGGCAGAGCTAAGCATCGGCACGGTTGACTACGCGCTGGATGTGTTCCCGTACTCCGGGAACAGCGTGGAGCAGTTCATCAGCTCCGAGAGCACTGACGAAATAAGGGTGAAGCTTTACAGGACGACCGCGTCAGGCGAGGACGAGCTCAGCGAGCAGGGATGGCTCGACGGCGACATGGTCAAGATAAGCGGCGGAGTCGGCACAGCGCGCTGGGACAGCGCAGAATACTACACCCGGTCAATCAACCCGAACGCGCCAATAAGCGCGAACGAGCTAACGTTCACGGCGTTCGGAAACAAGTTCGGCAGCCTTGAGCTCGTGAAGGACGCGGCGAGCCTGGAGTTCAAGCCAGCATACCCGAACATACTGTCTGTCGACGGCGACGTGGCATACGGCACGAGCAAGGACATTTACGGAGTGGCGCCAGGGGACCCAACAGTCGAAGTAATCAATCACTACGACGAGACCGTCAGCCTAGACATCAAGCTGCCTGAGAGGGACGGCTGGGAGCTGGAGGCAAGCGGCAAGGTATGGGTCAAGGACGACAGCGGCGCGTATACTGTGGTCGTCGAAAACTACGACGAGGAAACAATAACAGACGTCGAGCTGCCGAAGAACTCGAAGCTCACGCTGAGCATCGAGGCTACCACGAAGAGCGTCGAGTGCGCCATTGACGGCAACGCGTTCCTGCAGTTCGAGTCCAACAAGCTCCGCAAGCCAGTTGTCTACAGCATCGGCCTCATGTGCACACTGGGCACAGACGCCTATGAGAAAGGCACTTACCCGCCAGCACACGCTTACGTGGCACGCGAAGTTACTGAGCCCGAAGCGATTGACATGTACGACTGCATGTCAAACGATGACACGAATTACCTGTGTGACGCAGAGCAGCTCAGCAACGCAGTGCTCGACGCGGCGAACTACCTGGCAGGCAACGATGACCTGCAGTCAGTTGCAATGCTTTACGCTGTCGGACAAGACAGGATGAGCGCGACCACACTCAAGGAAGCGATGAGCGAGAGGGAGTTCAAGAACCTCGGCTCAGTGGTTTCGGACGCGGGTGCAGCGGCGATAACGACCGCGCGCGATGTTGTCATCAGCAGCGACACGAGCTGTGGAATCTACCAATTCAACCTCACAAAGAACAAGAACAGGGACATTGAAGTCATGATCACACAGCCAGCAGACTTAGAGGACGCGAAAGGCAATGTGATTGACATGCAGCCGTGGTGCACGAGAATCGGAAGCGAAGTTGCAGACCACTCGTACTTCATGGGGCTCACGAACTTCGACCGCGAGCTCAGGCCGCTGTACGGCAATTACTTCTCGTTCGAGCAGACAGATGACTCGGAGAAGTTCATCGCCGCAATACAGAAGTCACGCGAGCTCGGGAACAACATTAACGAGGCGCTAGTGCTCGGGTACGGCGCCGAGAGGCTTGCTCCGGAAACCATCCGCGGCCAGCGCATGGGCGGGCAGGCACAGACATTCTTCAAGTGGACCGAATGCAACCTGCAGCAGAGCACCAACTGCCCAAAATGGGCACTCAACAAGATGACCACGGACGACCTGTCGATTGTCGGGTACTTCAATATTGACGAGTACAACGACGTGCAGGCAGGAATGATATACGACCAGACCAAGATATCCTCGGCAGGCACGGAGTTCACGCAGCTCGACTCATACCGCGTTGCCTTCGTCACCAGGCTCATGCAGTACTGGCAAAAGGGCGGCGAGTGCGATGCAGACGGCAAGAACTGCAACATAAAGACATTCAATGACGGCAAGTACGTGTGGCCAAACCGCGAGCTCAACCTCCACATGGTATACTCACCGACAAGTGATGACCTGTCCGAAATCGTGGACCTCAGGGGACCGACAATAGGGCTGGGTGAAGTAGTACTATACGGCATCGACCTGTTCGGCGAAGAAGACCCCAACCTATCAGGCTCAAGCGACGTGAACCTGCACCTGCTCGTGACGAGTGACACCAACTACTGCGCGTTCGGAAACCTCAAGCCAGACGGAACTATTGAAGAAGAAGTCCAGAGCGATGAGTTCAAGCTATTTGGCAGCATGAAAATCGGCAGTCTGGATGCTGACTGGATGTCACTTGATGTGCCACACACATTACTTCCGGGCGACGGGCTCAAGCGCGTGGCAGTCTACTGCGTGAAGAACGGAATCAGCTCGGCTCTCGCAGTCGGGCAGATAATGGTCGACATCACGGGTCTCGAGCTCATGGGCTACTACCCAGAGATAATCACACTGACAGAGCCAACCAAGATAATGCCTGACCTTAAGGTGAGGGACAGGTTCAGCGACGCGCGCATGTGCTGGGTCGAGGGCGGCGAGAGCCCCGTTGGCACTGAGGGCTACCTGGATGCAAGAGGCGAGTACCCAGGAACCGCATGCGGCAACCTTGAAGACGAAAACCCGATGGACACCAGCTCATACACCACTTCGGACAACGCTTATAAGATTGGCGACGGCTGCTGCATCAAGAATGAGAGCACTACAGGTGATGACACCAGCACGTACAGCGGCATGGAGGCTTTCTTCACCATCTCGACATGGGAGTGCAAGTCACCGTTCATCGACACGCCGAACGAAAACTTCCCGGCAGAAGTCTGGTGCATGGACTCACTCGGCAACACACAGGTCGTTGCGGAAACGAGCCTGTACAGGTGGAGCGACGACGCACCCAAATTCGACTTGGTGAAAGAGCTAGTGTTTGGTGAGAGCGAAGGAGAATTCACGGGCAGCACCAAGAACTACCTAGAGTTCGACAAGCCACTAACAATCAACGAGAACCCGTACAATTCACTGCCATTCAATGATGATGAAGTGCTATGGGTCGGGCTCACGGACGAGGGCGACTACTCAACAATAGGCATCGGCAACCATCCAAGCATGGCTATCGGCACCACGAACATCGCACTTGACGAGTACACCATACGGTTCGATGCGGCTGACGAGGATGGTGTCGGGACCTGTGGCATACACACTGACAACGAGTTTAAGGGCGAGGTCACGAGCGCGAGCTGTGGCATCAGCGGCGAAGGCACGATGACTGTTGACGGCAAAGAGCTGCCGATGAGAACAGTGGCATGCAAGACCTTCCTGCCTGAGGGCATAAACGACATAACAATAACGTGCAGTGACACAATCGGCACCAGCAGGGCAGAGAACATCGTGATAGTTCACGACGAGACCGGGCCCGAGCTGCTTGTTGACACGCTCGAAGCCAAGGCAATGCTCGGAGAGCTGAAGGCTGGCAGGCGCATCACCAAGGCAGAGTTCGAGATTGAGGCTGTTGACGTATACACCGCGATTGATTCGTGCACGCTGTTCATCCCGCTATTCAACAATGACAACGAGGATACGTTCCAGAGGCACAGCATGGGATGCGTGCCAATCTCAATTCAGGACAGCGGCAAGCAAAAGAAGCTCAGGTGCACAAGCGATGATGCACAGACAATCGGAATGTTCATTTCGTACAACAAGAACAGCCTCGAGTTCGAGTGCTACGACCTCGTGGGCAACCTCGGCGAAGAGTCAGCGACCGGCGACCCCGTGCCGACACCAAGCATCGACCAGCTTACTGATGACATCGTACACATGTGCGAGATGCTCAGGTATGGGATGAGCAGCGATACCATGGTGCGCTATGGCTATAATGACCTCAGCGCGGATGATGTCGAGGACTGGAAGGTGGACGAGATAGATGACAGGGCAATAGGTGGAGACAAATTTGATGCAGCAGGGTTCTC
>JAUVIW010000024.1 GCA_030592525.1 archaeon | reverse complement strand
GGGTTCATGCCCGCAGAGGAGATATCAAAAGGGATGTACTCACTCGCCTACAGCATACGCAATGGCGACGACAGGAACACGCTCACGATAAGGGCCATGGCCGAGGACAGCCTGGGCAACATCGTGGAACACACGTTCTTCCTGCCCACAGTGATAGTGACAAGCGGGCCGCAGCTGCTCAGGATGAGCGCCAGCCCCGAGCTAGTGGGGTTCGGCAAGACAATTAAGTTCACGCTTGAGGGCGCGCCAGGAGCCACGGGCCACCTGGACATAGGGCTTGCAAGCGGGCTGCCGCTGGCAGAAATAGCACCGGGAGTATACACGGCGCAGTACACGCTGGACCAAAAAAACCTGTACGGCACCAACAGCATAATCGCGACACTCGTGAAAGGGGAGACAAGCACGAGGGGCATGGGGCAGTTCACCTTTGACTCGGTAGCCCCGCTGATAAAGTCGTTTAGCGTGGATAAGCACGGGGCAATAAAGGGGAATGAGACCATCACGATAGTGATGCACGCCGAGCCCAATGGCTCTGCGTTCTACCAGGTGGCGGGGTTTATCCCATTAACGAAAATGAACGCGAGCACGCCAATGAACGAGACCGGGAACGGGTACTACACAGCAGTGTACTCGCCCGAGGATGACGCTGTTGGGATGAGGATTGCGGGGCTGTTCGTTGACGAGGCTGGAAACGCGGGAAACCAGCTGCTCGCCGATGAAATGATTACAGTAGACACCATAACACCCAACATAACGGATGTGGTGTTCGAGGCACCGGGCCTGATAAACTCAACGACAACAATATCAGTCGGGTTCAAGGCAGAGGAAGGCGGCGAAGCATTCCTCTCACTTGGCGGAAAGGAATATGAGGTAAGCGAGACAGGGTTCGGGTGGTACCAAAGCACAATACAGCTCGGTGAATGCAACAGCTCGGCATACGCCGTGCCAACCATCAAGTTCACGGATGCCGCGGGCAATGTTGCGGAACAATACCCACTAAGCCCCCTCACGATAGACAACGACAACCCGGAAATAATCACGATGTACTACACCGCCAACGACATACTCATGGTGGGGGCGTACCTGAACGTGACAATGATAACAGAGAGCGGTGGCAAAGCCTGGTTCATACTGCGGGACATAAACACCAACAAGACTCTTGGCCCAATTTACCTTTACGAGAGCCAGCCAGGCGAATACCTCGCGACGTACAGCGTGAAGGAAACCGACGCGATAAGGAGCGCGGTTGTCATCGGGCACTTCGAGGACGCGGCGGGAAACGAGGCAGAGCCGTTCCTGATCGAGCCCCAGAAAAGCTCAACACCCTTCCAGTTCAACCTCCTAATAGGCCTCGCCGCCGTAGTGCTCATAATCCCCTCATTCCTGTTCTACTACACCCAGCACATGGAAAAGGCGAGGTACGAGGAGAGCTTCCCTGACTTCCTGTCCGAGCTGCATTCAATCATGGGCTCACAGCTCCCGCTCCCGCAGGCACTGAGGATAATCTCCAACTCCGATTTCGGCAAGCTGTCCGCACTAGTGCGCAAGATGAACAACCGCATCACGATGGGCGTGCCGTTCCACGAGGCATTCATAACACTGGGCAAAGAGACAAAAAGCAAGAGCATCGCCTCGGCGATATCCGTGCTCGTCAGCGGGTACAAGGCGGGCGGCGGGCGAATCGCCAAGATGTTCGAGGCGACAGCCAACAACTTCAGGCAGCTGCGCTCAATGAAGCAGGACAGGAAAAGTGAGCTGCAGGTCCACGTGATAACCGGGTACATCATCTTCTTCGTGTTCCTCTTGGTCCTCGTGCTGCTCAACAACTCCCTGTTCTCCGCGAACCCGGAGGCAGGGATAAGCATGTTCGGGGCCAACGAGTCAGTTGCAGTAGAAGGCGTTGAGGATATTGTATCCAGGCTTCAAAACATAGGTGACACAGGCGCAAGCCAGTCCAAGTTCACCGACCTATTGTTCTACCTGTTCTTCATACAGGCATTCTTCTCAGGGATAAGCATAGGTGAACTGACAGAAGGGTCATTCATAGGCGGCCTTAAGCACTCGGTCGCAATGATGCTGATAGCGCTTATCGCCACGGCGTTCCTTGTTTGATTGATACAGCATGTTATCCATGCTTGCGTTACCGGCTGATGAGAAGAGCGTACCTTAAAGTTAGCCTACCAGCCCACCCATTCTTTTCATGAATTCCTCAGCGGCCTTAAGCAGGTGCTTTGCAGTCTCAGAGGAATAAGTGTAATGGTAATCGGCGTTCTCGCGGGCATTCATCGCAGCCCGGTAGTCATCAAGAAAGATTTCCTCAAGCCGCCCTTTGAAGCATTGGTCTTCGAGCACTGCAAGTATTGCTGCATGGCTTTTCTCCCTGTATCCAAGGGAAAAAAGAAGCGCTCTCGCAGAGTGAAACATCACGTAATAGCTTTGGACAGTGCTCCACTTGACATCCCCCTCTTGGAGGGTTTCCCTTGCCTTTTGTAGGTCATACTCAGCCTCCACAAGCTCCTTGTCAACCAGCCCCCGGTCAGGCCTTATCTTCCGCAGGCTCCCCCGCTCCAGCGCCTCTTTGATGTTCACTTCGCATCACTTATCCGTATCCTGTCTTTGTTCACCCTCTCATAAAACGGCCTGTCCTTGCGGGATAGCTTCGAGAACTCAACAGGGGTGAAGACTGTTGGGCTGATGGGCTTCCCAAGTTTCTTGGAAATCCGGGAAATGTCCCGGACCACATCCCTCTTGCTCCTGTTCGAGAGCACGAGGACATCAACATCGCTGTCTTCCGTGTCATCCCCCCTTGCAACCGAGCCATAGACATACACCTCATCCTCAAGGCCATTGAAAGCAGGGATTATTTCAGAAAGAGAGAACAACACCTTAAGCTGCTTCACTAGGGGATTGGATGTGTTAAGCCGATAAAACTTGGCGTTGGCCTTCTCCGTGCAAACAATAGCGCGACTTTCTTCAAGAGCGCGGAGCCACTTCCCTGTGCTCGCCTTCGCAATGCTGAGCTCCCCTGTCACCTGGCTCCTGTAAAACTCCTGTGAGGGGTTCTTGAGGAAAAGCTCCAAGACCATAATAGCCACAGGATTCCCGAGTATATCATTCAGTTGATACATGTATATCAATCAATTAGTACATATATCAAGTATTTATCAGTTTCGGTTTGCAGGCCAGTGCTTGGGCATGCTGCCGCCAGCCCATCAAAACGACAACTGCGGAAACAATGAAAAGGGCGTTTGCAAAGAGGTATATGGATGGCGTTTCCATGGCAGGGAAGAAGACAATTGTAATAGCAGAGGCTAGAGCCACAAATGCCGCTAGCCAAGTAAGGGGTTTGGGGATGCGCACAAACCGTGTTGAGCATCCGCTGCTTAAATAGGGTTATGGATTGGGGTTTCCTAAAGCTGATAAGGCACGCTAGCACAGCAACTAGCCTTCTTTTTTCGTCAGAAAAAGAGAGGCAGCTGATGGATAGGCTGGCTGAGTGCTACGAAAGGAACAGGCCGGTGAAGCGGGCGATGGACCTGCCTTAATCCAATCACTGCGTCTCGATTCTTGGCGCGAGGAAGTAGGTTATGCGCGCGGAGTCGATGGCATACGACAGCTTGAGCGGAGCGTCTGTGCGGAGTGAGAGCTCCACGTTGGTCGCGGAGTCCGTGCCCTTCAGCAAGTCGTTCATGTACTCCAAGGGGTACATGGCACGCGCGTCATTCGTGACATCGTACTCCAGCATCTGGTCTGCACCCTTGTCAGTGCGGATGCTTACTTCGCCCTTGTCGCCCTGGGCCTCGATTATGAAGGCGTCGGGCGTTGCGTTGAGGACAACGTGTGAGGACACAAGGCTGGTGTCCTTCAGGGAATCCTTGAGGAAGTTGCCGTTGAACTTGATGTGCGAAGAGAACTCGATGTTCGGCTCCTTGGGTGTTGAGCCGCCTATGTCCAAGAGCGGGATTACGAAGCGGCGCGTGGACTGCCCCTTGAAAGTGAGCACGAGGCGGGAGTCATCGAGCTTGAGGATCACCTGCTCGTCTGAGCGGACTCTGCCCATTACGCGCGCGAGGTCCTCGAGGTTGAGGCCGAGCTTGGTTGACTCCACTTCATACTTCTCGAAGGCGCTGCGGGGGAACACGAAGTCCACCATGGCTATCTGCGACGGGTCCATCGCCCTCAGGCTCAGGCCAGCGTCGCTGAAGTGGAACTCACCCTCATCAATCAGTGTGACGATGGCGTCAACACAGGACTTAAACATTTTTGCGTTAGGAATAGAAACCTCAAACATTAGAACCACGCTCTCTGTAGATAGGTAAGGATTGTATTTATTGGTTTCCGCGGAAAAGCGAGCGGTTTATATAGGCGCCCACGTTGTACGCGAGGAAAAGGAATATTGTCAGCACCCCAATGCCGAAAACTGCCGCCACGGGAGAGAGCAAGAACTCTACAAGCAGCGAGCGCAACGGGACCGGGCTCAGGGCATGCATGAATACCAGGGTGAGCAAGAGGAACGCCCAGTAGCCCATAAGTGAGTTGAAGAAGAACGCGCCCCAGTCCACGTGCTCCTCGTGGCCATAGCCCGCACGTGTCAAGAGCTTGGTGTGCTTGAGGTCCAAGCGGTTCACGCGCCTTGCCTCGACAAAGACATCGTCAATGTCCGCAATGGCTCTTTTGCGGAGGTTGCGGAAGGACACCAAGTCCTCTACCTTGGCCAGGAACTCCAAGCCCTTTTTAGTGGTGAGTATCTTGCTCTTGCCGCGGATAAAGCCAAGGGCACGGAGGTCGTCGAGCTCCTCGAGGAACATCGGCCTTTCCTTCTTGCTGACCTTCAGCTTTTTGAACAGATTCTCGGGCGTTGATGCCTTCTGGCGCAGCACGTAGATGCTTGACCAGTAAACCTGCTTGCGGCTTACCTTGAAGAGGTCGTCTTCCTTGGAGTAAGTGACTTTCATGAGTGGGAATAGGGCATGAGGGAATAAAAAGGTTTAGCACCACATGCGGTCGGGATAGCCGTTGCCCAGGGTAATCACGTGGAAGAACAGCATTTTCACGTGGCCGACCAGTGGGATTATAACGAGCTGCTTCCCGGCGACCTTGTCCATGGTAACCGGAGTTGCGAGGCAGCCAGGCCAGCCGGCATCAGCCTCGGTGCAGAGGCGTGAGACACTCGCACTGAGCTCGGTGCACTTCTGGCCACCGGAGACCTCCGCCCAAGCGGCGCACTCAACGCGCACGCTGTCAGGCAGGTTGTTTGCATCGCCCTTGGTGATGAGGAACTCGCCGTCCGCGGCGCGGACCTTCGCGGCAACGCGGTGGATTATCTGTATGCCTGAGGTTATTGAGTCGTAGACAATGACGTCGCCCTTTTCGTCCAAAGCAACTCTGTCGCCATTGGGAAATACTAGTTCCTGCGTCTCCTCGCTGATGGCATTCGGGCTTATGGTGTACGAGATGGGCGAGTCCAGGGTAACCAGTGGTGCGTTGATGCCGTCAAAGTCCGTGCCAGCCAAAATGACTACGTCACCGACATTGTGGTAGCCCTCCATCGAGCATGACTGCACAACGACTGCAGGTGGGTTGGCACCAAGCAGGGCCGGTGCGATAATGAAGTATAGCAGTGCGGCGACAATGAACCCGCCGACTAAGTCGGCTATTTCTGCGGACCACCCACTCAAATGAAAATAGCGCTTCAGAATTTCGCCTGGGTCAATCGTCTTCCAGGCCTTGCGCACTTTCTTGAGACTCATTTCTTATCGATGCCTTTCTCAAGGTCGCTGAGCTCACTCTTGATTTTCTTGAGCGCCTTCTTGAGTGCTGCGCGGGGCGTCTCGCCCTTGGTCTTGATGATGACCTTTGGCTGCCCGACAAGCGGGTGCTTGAGGTCGTAGACTGCCACTTCCACCTTGGCGTCCTGTAGCAGGGCCCAGCATAGAAGGGCGGGGAAGGTGTGCTTCTCTCCCTGGAGCTCAATCACCATTGACTCCTTCCGGTCCTCTATGACATTAAGCTTCACTCTATCAGCACCCCTGCGCCGTAGTCATCAGCTAGCTTGCGGTGGCCCTTCCAGCTGCAAGACGGGCACTCGAGCTCGCCCTTGCGAAGCTCCATGGGCGTGCGGCACCTGTCACAAAAGGCCTTGATAACGCCTAGGTTCTTGTCGTCCGTTGTCAGCACGATGCTATCGTCATCAGCGTGGATTATCTTCGCGCGGATGACGTCACCAACCAGGAACTCGTCCTTGAGCGAGTTCACGTATCCGCGGCGCACATTGGCCACACGGAGGACTGCGTTGTCCTGCGGGGCTACCCAACGTACCTTGCCCTCGGTGTACGGTATAAGGCTCACGAACGCGACATTGTCGCGCACCTGCTGCATTACTCCGGCGACCAGGAGGCCATGCCCCATCGGTCTCGGCACATGGGTGAGCGGCTCGACGCGTGCCTCGCGCCTCTTGTCGTCCTTGTCCATAATACCATAGTTAGCGGCACTAACCTGGCCGTCGTCAGCAAAAGTCCCTTTTCCAGGGAGGTATTCCTCTTCGTTGGCGATAACATCGCCAGGGAATAGAACATTCTTTTCACTCATCAATATCACTTCTCTTCAAAACAAGTGGTAGGGTTATGCCACAAGGGGTTTATAAAGGATACTAGTTGGGCGCCACAAGCCCTTTATCTGCGCCGTACTAGCGTAACCAAGCCAACAAAGGCCGCGAGCAGAAGGATAATGCCTAGCTCAAGCAGCCCGAAGGCCGGAGCAGTGTACACTTGGCCGCCAGCGGTCGCCGAAGACCCAAAGCCAACTCCTAAAGCGGGGTCAACTATGTTGCTGCAGTCAGCCGCGGTCCACTGCCCTGGCGGGTCACCCGGGCTTCGTGTGTAGCAGAGTGTGGTTGAGCAAGCGTCGTTTGTTGAAGAGATTGCAATGGTGCCGCCGCCAACAAGGTTGATGTCCCATGGGCCACAGCCACTGGGCCCCTGGAAGCCTGTTGCCGTGGCATCCAGCGCCGTGACGTAAAGGTCATTGCCTGAAGAAGTGCTTACTGTGAGGTCACCGAATGAGTAGTCACCATCAGCACCTACCACTGGGTCTTCCGCACTGCCGGTCTCGTAGACAATGAGCTCGCTTGTTTCTTCTGCAGCGCCCGCGGTTGCGGTCACGAGGCACAAGCCAGCCTCACCCCCTGTGATTACAGTGTCCGTGCCATCATCAAAAGTAGTGCCTGTGCAGCCATCGCCAATAGTAAATACAACAACGCAGTCGCTCTCGCCTTCGGGGATGGTGCGACCGCCAGCCTCCTTACACGTCGCAATGTAGGCCTCACTGTTGCCTACGAGCGTGTCTGTCTCGACGCGCTGCCAAGTTGGGGCCAACTCGATTGTTGCGACGGGACCATATGACATAGTGGCTACATCGAACAGGCCCTGGACCTCGTACGCGAAGAGTTGCCTGTCATAGACGCGGGTGTCGTCGATGGCGCCAAGGAAGTAGTCACCGATGGCGTCGCCGTTCGCGCCAATCACGCTGTCGCCAGAATGCGCGTTGATAGTTGTTATTGTGGCCTCGGACTTGTACTCGCCGTCGAAGTATAGCTTGAGCAAGCCGCTGGTATCCGAGTAAGTGGCTGTGGCCATGTGGAAGCCGGCCGTGTCCGAGGTGGTGAACGAGGCGTACTTCCATTCAGCCGCGTCGTACGCGCCTGCGCGGATTGCGTCAAGGGTGTCGTCCCAGTAGATTATGAACCGGCTCTCGCCTCGCGCGTCGAAGAGCATGCGATCGTCGCCCTCAAGAGCGGCTGCATGGTACCACAAGGAGACAGTGAAGTCGCTTGCGCCATCAAACAAGCCAAATGTGTCAGGGATGTCGACGTAAGTGCTGCCGTCAAGGTCCACGGCGCCACTAATCTGGCCGGTTGTCCATGCTGCGTTTCCCATGACTGTCGCGGCATTGCCGTTGCCCGAAGAGTCTGCGACTGAGGAGCCTATGCTCTCGTCAAACTTCCACCACGCCACGGGCGGGCACTCGGAGACCACCACATCATCGGGTGATGAGCCTATTTCGGCGAACATGCATGTCAGGCCTGCGACTGTCTTGCTTTGGATAACCCACTCGCTTGCTCCGGCAGAGCTGGGTGCAGCCAAGGCACCAGCCACGGTTATCACTGCAACCCCATCTGCAGGTAGGTCGGGGTCGAAGTCCACGGTTATGGTGTCTGATGACACGGTTATTGCCGCGGCTTTGTCGGAGTTGACAATGCCATCGCAGCCCAAACCAGTGCAGTCGCCTGGCAGGGTCCAGCCCGCGGGGACAGTTATGGTTATGGCGTCAATAGCCCAGTCGTTGTACGCAGTGAAGGTTATTTGTTGTCCGCCGTAGCTCGATGCCGGCCAGCCAACGCACACCCTGTCCGGGGAGCCGTCGGGCGTGATTTCTGCGGAACCCTGGTACGTGCCGCAGCACATCTCTGTGTCGCAGTCACCACCTTCTCTGCAGTAGATATAGCCAGAACTGCAGTACCCTGAGCAGTCCGGGCCCATACTCCCCATACAGTAATAATTCATGCCATCGCTGGCCCACGCGCAGTCGAGTGTGGAGTGGGTCAGGCAATCACCACAGGAGCTCATTTGGTTGCACTCAGTGGGCATTCCGCAGGAGAAAGCGCAATTGTCCTCCAACTCTTCCACGCAATACCAGCAGCTATCACCAGTCGCCCAACAGGTTATGCAGTCAACAGAAGAGCAAGATCCGCAAGCTCCGGAGCCGCCTGTGCCTTCTTCGCAAGCGTTTGTGCCTTCGCTTTCCCCCGCACCTGCGTAACCCCATACATCAAAGCATAATCCCGAACACTCATTAAAGTTACAGCCGCCGCCAAGCCCTTTGCTTGCACAAAAGGGGTATGCCATACCACAAGCAGTACAGGACTCATCTGGCCAACACTCGGGAGAGCCATAGTCAGTATAACGGAACTCGCATGGGGTGGCATCAAGAGACAGGCATGCCGCACAGTCATAGAGGTCTGTGCAGTCGGGCACAGCGCATGCGTCGCCAGTGCATGTCTCAGCAGCTATGGCTGCCAATAGCGCGTTGCCGCAAGTGTCGCAGCCCACGCCGCCGTCAAAGCAAATAAGGCAATCGGGGTCAGTGCACACGGAGCAGCTGTTCAGCTCTTGCTCACACATAAGCGTACCAGTATCCGCCCCCTGGCCAGCGTAGTCCGTTGGCGCGAAGCACACAGCGAACACGCCGCCGAAAAGGATGATTAGGCCCAAAAGTAGAGCTGTTTTCTTCATCGAAGACACCTGTGGCTAGAAACGCGATAAGGGAATAAAAGGGTTTCCGCTCACTTCTTCCTGCGCTTGTTGTTAGTCGGGTTCGTCACTAGGTACGCGACCATCGCAACAATGGCGAGGGTGAAGAAGACCACGAGGTCCCACGCATCGAACGCCGGAGCGGTGTACACTTGGCCTCCGGCAGTGGCTCCACCCATACCCGCACCGATACCTGGAGCAGGAACCGCAGCACAGGAAACAGGTGTCCACACGCCAGCAAGCTTGTAGTAGCAAGTGTCACCACACCCCACCTTTGTAATGGAGACAAAGCCCCCGTTCTCGTTATAGATATCCCACGGGCCACAGCCAGCCTCACCTGGGAAAGTGGCGTCAGTGAACGGCGTCACAAGAAGCCGGCCAACGCCGCCGGTGTCAGGCGTCAATGTTAGGCCTGCGAGAGTATACTCCGTACCGGCCAGAGGCGCCTCAAAGTATTCCTGCGTATCAGGATCATAGACAACAAGTTCTGTTGTTGTACTAGTCTCGCCGACGGTACCAGTGATAATGCAGTAACCAGAGCTCGGACCCGCGGTCACAAAGTCTGTCGCAGGGACATCGTAAGCAGAACCCGTGCAGCCAGAGCCAATAACTGGGTCAAATACGCACAATGCCTCGCCTCTAGGGGTCTCAAACCCACACTCGTCAGTACACGTCCAGATGTACTGATTGTCTGCAATATTATCTGTCACTGCACTGTTCCATCCGCAGTTGACTGACAGGGCGGTTGGCGTCTGGTACGCGACCGTGGTGGATGACTGTGCTTGGACGTTCTGGAACATGCAGCTTTCGCCAGTGGCCTTGCTCTCGACAACCCACACATCCATCTGCTCCGTGGCAGGAGCGGCAATAGTGCCACCAAGGTTGATTACAGCATCAGAACCCCCCACAACGAACTCATTAATCTCATCGAAGTCAATCGTGATGGCCCTATCCACAATGCTCACGGCCGCGCCATCGAATGGTGAGTCAACAGTGACGCTGAACTCATCCGGCACAGTCCATCCCTCAGGAACGTTGATGCGGATGGCTGTCTGGTCGAACTCCCCTGGAGCGGGGAACGTGAATGCCAAGCCGCCGCTAAAGGACCCACAGGACGTGGTCCATTCCGGGCCAATGCCTGAGTCAGGCGAGATGGTGTACGATACAATGCCGCCATCACCATCGCAGCCAGCGGGGATCTCACAGATGTTAACTTCGCAGCCGCCCTCTGTGATACTATAACACTCACTGGTTCCACCGCCACATGGTGGGATATCCTCTAGGGATATTGCGGCAGCGCAAGTTATGGGCGCACCATAGTCCGCACTGCAGCCGCCGGAATCAGAGTAAATAAAGTTCTCGCTAACGAGACAGGTCGCACATGGGTCACCACCGCAAATCGGTGTGGTGTCTTCATTGTTCTCGTAGCATAGTGTCGCGGTGCCTGGGCAATAAGTAGAAGCGCAGGTTCCCTGCTGGGTGGTGTCTTTGCAGACTGTGTCTCCGGCGTCCGCTAAGTTGGTTCCCC
>JAUVIW010000118.1 GCA_030592525.1 archaeon | reverse complement strand
CTTGCACCTCCGGGGCTTTGAGCTGCACTAGTGACTTGTCGCGGTAACGGTCCTTTAGCTCCTGCTTCTTGCCGGCGTTCCAGCCGTCAGTGTTCTGGAGATACCCTGTAACACGGGAGTATGACTCTAAGCCATGTCCGTTAAAAGGGAGTGTTTTCAAAACTTTTTCTTTGCATGTCTTGCTGCAAGCGAATATTTGCTTGTCACCGTAGTTAGTCACGAATCCTACCTCGAATTCCTTTTCGCATTCATCACATTTGTGCATTTTTTAATCACCTTATATTGTGCTTGCCCAGCCCTCTATTCGCTGGGTGTTGCAGTATGGGCATATGTCCGTTATTCCGCCCATGAGCTTTCCGCAGCCCTTGCAGTACGTGAGGTCACGCGTGTAAGTGAACTGCTGGTTCATGGTGTTTTTCATCATTTTGATTGTGAATCTGCTTAGCGCTTCGGGGTCTGGTGATGCCTCTCCGAGCCATACGTGTGTGAGTGCACCAGCCTCTATCGCCGGGTGGTAGAGCCCCTCTTTTTTAACCTTTTCCGCTGCCGGCACCTCAATGCCAACGTTAAGGTAAGTGGAGTTAGTGTAGTACACGCCGTCGTTTTTTAGGTCTCCCTTGATGTATTGCGCGGCATTACCGTTATACTTTTGAAGGTCAAGCTTCGCAAAGCGGTATGCGGTGGTTTCCGCAGGTGTTTGCTCAAGAGCGTACACATGGCTGTCCTCTGCGGAATACTCCTTGCATGCTTGGTCCATGTACCTTATCACTTTCCAGCCGAACATCAGTGCGGCTTTGCTTTCATGCAATTGCTCGCCTGTGTGCGCCTGCACCATTTCGTTCAGGCCAAGGATGCCTATGAGGTGCCTGACCTTTTCCATCCTGAGGTATGGGTAACCATCGAACTCCATTGTGAGCAGTGGCGCTCCGCCTGCATCAAGCAGCTTTTGTATGACATCGCGCTTTATCTTGTGCACTTCCACGCACATGTCCATGGCTTCTTGGAGCAGCTCAAACAATTTTTCGTCATCGCCCCTTGCCTTGTAGGCAATGCGAGGGAGGTTCACGGTGTTGTTCTGTATCGCCGATGACCGCATGCGCCCTTCCCTTATGTCGTCGCCATCTTCGGGCCTTAGCTTGTGCCTTAGCCTGCAGCACATCGAGATGTTCTCGTCTTCATAAGTCGTTTGGTTAACGTAATACGGGTTGCCCTTTGTCGCGCTCACTTCGGAGGAGTGGAGCATGAACTCCTCGAATTCCGGGTCGCCAATCTGTTCCTTGCGCACCTTGACCAACGGCTTGGGGAACATGAATGGCACGCCTCTGGAGTCGCCTTCTGCGTAGATGTCCATCATCGCGTGCGCGAACTTGTTGCTTTCCTCAACATAGTCGCCGTACACGCCAACCACCTTGCCTTTGGGCCCCGTAGCAGGGGCATCCGCAATGATGTTCGGTATGCCGAAATCAAGGTTGAGGTCTGAGAACACGACCTGGGCTCCCCTTGCCACTGCCATCTGCGCCATCTCGAAGATGAACATTTGTGCTAATTGGTTGATTTGCTTGTCCGTCTTTCCCACGAGATATGGGGCCACGACTGGGTTGAAGATGGAGTACGCTTGCGCGCCCGAAAACGCGCTTTGCGCGACTCCGAGGAACTTGGCTGCGTGAAGGAGCAATACTTCCGGTGCCTTTGCAGGCTTTGCGGTGGCAGAGCTCCTGCCAGTCCCGTCCATTACCAATCCGTACTTCGCTAGGTACCTAAGATCGTGGCCTGAACAGTATGGCCTTGTGACAAAGTAGTCCAGGTCGTGTATGTGGATGTCTCCGTTGAGGTGGGCTTTTGCTAGGTGTGGCTTTTTGTATTTCACTGGCAGCAAGTATTCCAGTGTATACTGCTTGAACACGGCATCGGCAATGTATTTGTGGATGCTTTCTGCGGAAAACAAGACATTTGAGTTTTCCTTTGTGGGTGAATAAACAATTTTTTCTATGTCCTTGGCTGGGAGGCCGAACCGTGAGTGTGAGAGTGCGTAGTCCTTGTACCCGCGCTCGATGAGCTGAGCATTGACGAGCTCCCGTACCAGCACGGTGCTCGTGTTCCTTATCTTCAGGCTGACGAGCGTTATCTCGACATCCTTGGCTATCTCTTCGGCGAGTTCCTTTGGTGCCCCTGTTTCCTCGATGAGGACGCGCTCAATCTGGTGCCTGTCCCATTTTTTGACTTCATCGTCTGAAGTCTTGACGAATAGTGATAGGGCTGTTGAGTCCTCCTGTAAGCTTTCTGTGGGGGTTTCTGCCATTTTGACACCTATCCTGCATTGGCCGGGGATGGCCGCGGTTAGTTATTGCAAACACCAAATGTAAAAAGATTTGGTTTTCGAATCCTATTGCAGCGAAAGTGGTTACCCCAATTCCATTAATAAGGGTTTTGGTTAGGAATCCGATACGTTTCCAGCCATACGCTTAGCTTTCTTAACCTGAACCCCTTATGCTGGGGCCTAGGGGCTGTAAAACACGGTTTTGTGAGGGCGCGGGGAGAGGATAGTGCGCCCTCACTGCCCCATGTCCTGAGGACCTAGGGCGCCACTATTCTGCCTGACCGCCTATAAATAATTATCGCTGCGCCATCCTAACAGCCGCGCTGACCGCGCGCTCCGCAGTGCTTTTGGCCCGTGGCTTGGCCTGCTCCAGCGTGGCGCCAGGCCCTATCACACCCATCCCTATGGGGATTCCGCTGTCGAGCTGCATTTGCATGCATGCCTGCGTGACCACATGGCCCATGACCTCGCCGTGCCTTGTTTCCCCCCGCTCAATGTAACCCAACAGCACTAGTGCGCCATAGCCCTTCCCGAGCATTCTCTTGAGTGCGAGCGGCGCCTCGAGGCTCCCTGGCACCCACACCACTTTGGCCACTTCAGCACCAAGCCCTGTGGCAGCAGCCTCTGCCGCCGCGAGCATCTCATCAGCGAGCTCCTTGTGGAACTCCCCTATCACAATCCCTAT
>JAUVIW010000022.1 GCA_030592525.1 archaeon | reverse complement strand
GCGCGTGCTTGACCAGGTGCGCATCGAGATGGCATTCCTTCCCAGTGGACACGCTTTCCGCAGGCATGAACTTTTGCAGGCGGCGCGCGTCGTCATCGCCCGCGACATCACCCGCAATCGCGGCAACGCTTTTCCTTGTGTGCTGCGCGAGCCACTCGATTATGGATGTCTTGCCGGAGCCGATTGAGCCCAGGAAATCAATGGCTACTGCGCCACGCGCGGACAGCAATGCCTTGTTCGCTTCCGCGAGCCTGTCGTTCTCCTCGAAAAAGTCCTTGTTAATGCCCACAACATGAAACAGCATGAGCCAAATAATGCTAAGCTAATTAATAATCCACACGGTTTTATAAGCACAAAGCGCATCCCCCTTCACAATGATTGAGATAATTGCCATTGCACTGATGTCCGGGCTCACATGCCTCATAGGCGTGTGGCTGGCACTCAGGTTCAGCAAGCAGAAGGCGTGGATATCCGTTGGCATAGGCTTTTCTGTCGGCATCATGCTCGCCATTAGCTTCCTTGAGCTTCTCGTAACTGCCTTAGATTCTGTGGGCGCACTCCATGCAACCGCCGCATTCGCGCTGGGGTTCCTCGTCGTGTTTGGATTCGAAGTGTTCTTCCCGCACCAGCACTTCATCAAGGAGAAGGGCCGCAAGGGCATAATGCTTAAGGCAGGGTATATGGTCGCGCTAGGGATGATAATCCACGACTTTCCTGAGGGCTTCGCGATGGCCAGCTCTTACAGCAAGTCTGCTGCCTCAGGCATACTGGTCGCAATTGGCATAGCAATTCACAACATTCCGGAAGAGTTCGCACTCAGCGTGCCATTCGCAATACAGAAAAAGAAAGGGCTGTTGTGGAAAATGGCATTGCTATCCGCACTCGCGGAGCCGCTGGGCGCGGCTGTTGGCGTTGCGTTTGTTGCGCTCGTTCCTGGAATCGCACCGCTGCTCATGGCATTTGCCGCAGGCGCAATGGTGTTCGTGAGCATTGATGAGCTGCTGCCAATGGCCACAAAATATTATTCTGTTGCAAAGACTTCGATTGGCGCGCTGCTCGGCATTGTAACGTACATGGCCCTCAGTGCATTCATCTAAATGCGCAAGCCAATGGGGCAGTGGTCCGAGCCATGCGCCTGCGGCATTATGAACGCGTCCTTCAGGTGGATATCACGGGTGAAGAAGTAGTCAATCCGCCAGCCAAGATTGCGCTGGCGCGCGTTCGCGAAGTACGGCCACCACGTGTACTGGCCGCCTTCCTGGTTGAACTCACGGAATGAGTCCACGAAGCCCGCGAGCAGAACGCGGTGCAGTATCTTCCTTTCAGCGGGGGTGAACATAGTGTTGTTAACATTCTCGTTCGGCCGCGCGAGGTCGCGTGCCTCGCGGGCGATGTTGAAGTCACCGCCGAGAACCACGGGGCCCTCCAAAGTGTCCAGGTAGTTGAGCAGGACTTCGTAGAACTCGAGCTTGAACGGTATCTTGCTCTGGTCCCTTGAGCCCTGTGGCACGTACACATTGACCAAAGTGAAGTCAGGATAAAACGCGGTGATTATGCGGCCTTCGTCATCAAACTTTTTCGCGAGCACTCCGCGCTCGATGCGGTCAGGCTCTGCCTTTGACAGGATTGCCGTTCCTGCGTACCCCGGCTTCTGCGCGGGGAACCAGTATGCGTGGTACCCGGGCGCGATGTCCGGAGGTATTTTGTCTTCAGTGGCCTTGATTTCCTGGAGCACGACGATGTCCGGAGACTCCTCTTCGAGCCATTGCGTGAATCCCTTTCGCGCACAGGCGCGTATGCCGTTAACGTTCCATGAAAATAAGCGCACCCCATCACTTCCAGAAGCCATGCTAGCCACGGAAAGCATATATAAAAGGGGTGTTGCCGGGACGTGCTGTCAGGCTAAGGTGAGGTAAGCCCAGGGGTTGGCGGGCAACGGAACGCTATTTTTGGGTTCCAGCGAGCACTTTCCAGTCATCAATCAGAACCTTTTTCATATTCGGGTTGTAGGCTACTGTGGCAGGATGGTACATTGGAATGATTCTCAGGTGGTGCTCAAGCGTATCCACATTAATTACTTGGCCGTGAATCTTGCCTATTGCGTCTGGCCTTATCCCGAACTTTGGTAGGATGTACGCCGTGGCAAAGTTTCCGAGAGTGCAAACCGTGTCGGGGCTTATTGCCTTAAGCTGCCTGTCCAGATACGGCGTGCAAGCCCTTATTTCATCTGGCACGGGGTTCCTGTTGCTGGGGGGCCTGCACTTCAAAATGTTTGTGACAAAAACATCAGCTTTCTTCAGCCCGGCGCTGGCCAGCAGCTCCTCAAAAACATTTCCGGCAGCCCCAACGAACGGCTTTCCCTGCATATCCTCATTGTAGCCGGGCGCTTCGCCAACAAACACGATTTTTGCCTTGGGGTCGCCCTCTCCGGGAACAGGGTTATTCCTTGTCTCGCACAGCCCACACTTTCTGCAGGCCTGTATCTCCACAGCAATTTCCTTTAGCATGATTCACACCTTTCCTTCGAGCCAGCACCGTTATTTGCACACTGCCGACGAAAGCACGGCCTTGAACTCATCGAGAGGCAGGACGGCATGTTCACCATAACTGCTTTCCCAGTCCTGGACAGCGCTCACGATGAGCACTTTCTGGTTGCAGCCGGCCATTGCAAAGCACTTGTCGGTCCACTCCAGGGTGTCATCATACTCCTCTATGCAGAACACCATGAACTGTATGTCAGCCTTGCCATTGTAAACAAACTCATCCGTGACCTCACAGTACTCATTCGAAGCGCAGTTCTCCTTCGATAGCACGCTGAGTTCGGGCGCTGACTCGCTGCCGCCATGGTAATTCAGTGCGTAGCTTCGCCCCTCTTCAGGGTTGAAAGTGAAAAGCAGGTTGCTCCCGGATACGCTTTCATCGCCCGTGCTCCACGACGGGAGCTCAATGTAGACGTTAGCGTCATTGTACGCGTTCGCCGGAATCACGTCAGGTATCGGCTGAGGCACCAGGAAGAATACTGCCAAGATGCCCACCAGTGCCAAGCCCATAATGAGCACCACACATATAGCGCCTATCCCCAAAACCCATTTCAAAGCGGACATGCTGCAATAATACGGCGTGTGTGATAAAAAGGTTTCGCTATCCGAAGGTGTATGCGTAAACCCGCAGGCCCTTGAACGAGATTCCTCCGCAGCAATGCTGGGCGCATAGCCTTTCCAGAAAACCGTTGTCACACCAGCAAAGCAAAGCGCGCGAACTATAAAAACCGTGGTGTGGGTTCAGGGCTCGCCGGCAACAGGCTAGTCTGGGCGATCGCTCGTGAGCAGGGCCTTGCAGCACTCCTTGAACTCTTTTCCCCTGTCCTCGCTTATTATGCCGCTCCTGACAAGGGAATTAATGTAGTCGTCCATGTTTCCCACAGTCATATCTTTCTCTGCGAGCTTTCGGAACTCGACCTCACCCATGGGCCCAAGGAATTTGGCGAACGCTTCCATGAGCTTTTCGCACGTGGTCTGCCCGACCTTCCGAGTGTCCCCCATCATTATGCCTTCATACGCGGCGAGCGCTTCGCCGAGCACGATGCCCTTATTGGTTATCTCGTACGTGCGGAGCCTGTTGTCATGGTGGCTTCCCCTCGTCTTTATCACGGACATGACCGTGCTGAGCGCGCCGCCTGTCTCAACATACTTGAGGAGGAAGATGTTGTCCGTGAAAATGGACAAGTGCGCTTCCGATAGCATCTCGGTGGACATGAGGCCGGTAGTGGCAGCGGTGAGGAACCCTGTCGCGTCCTCTTCCTTGAGGAGGGTGAGCATCTTCTTTGAGAACTTTCGGAGCTCCTTCTCAGAGAACGAGGTCTGCAAGCTAGAGATGGAGTCAATCACTATCCTCTCTGGCTTGAGTGTATGGACTATTTTCTTGAGCTCGCTTAAGTGCTCATCCAAGAACGCGGTCTCCGGGTACCTGCAGAAGAACGTGAGATGGCCTGTCTTCTCGTACTCCCCTAGGTTCCACGAGAACGGGGCTGCATCCCTCATGAGCTGGTCCCGGCTCTCCTCGAAGCTGATGAAGAGCGCTTTTTCGCCGTTCCTGAGGCCTTCCACCATGAAGTGCAAGCCGAACGTCGTCTTGCCGGTTCCGCTCGGGCCAGTGATGAGTGTGACGCTGGACTTGAACACACCCCCATCGCACATCTCATCGAGCTGGGGGATTCCAGTGCCTATTCTCTCGTTTGACGCTGAGTAATCAAGCGAATCGTCTTTCATAAGTCGGGCCTCCTCACGGCAATTTTTGCCGGCGGGTAAGAACCGCTACTTGTTTATAAAGCATGTGGTGTTGCGGCCGCGGGAACCAAGCGTGCTCGTGCGCGCGCTATCCTGAAGAGGCCGGCAACAACGAGGCAACGCCCGCGAGGCACGGTTTTGTCCCTAGCATATCTTGTGGCCGCCGCTCTTCTTCTTGGGCGCGGGCTTTTTCTTCTGCAGGATGCCGTACGCCTCCATGATGTCAGCGAAAAGGATGCCAGCCATGTCATGGCTGAAGTTCTCCTTCACGACCATGCGCATGATGGCAATCTTCTGCGCGTTCGCCGGCAAAGTGTAGGCGGGAATTATCCATCCCTTCTCGCGCAGCTTTGCGGACAGCTCGAACACAGTGAAGCCCGGCTTCCCCTTGAGCATTACCGCAATGATTGGAAGCATGTTGCCGTCGTTCAAGAGCGTGAACTTCTTCGTCTTCTTGAGCAAAGCACCCAAATAGCTCGCGTTGCCGACAATGTTCTGCATTATCTTCTTGTACCCGCTCTTTCCGAGGCGTATCATGTTGTAGTACTGCGCAATGGTCATCGCGCTGCCGCGAGAGAAGTTGAGCGTGTACGTTGGCATCTCGCCGCCGAGGTAGTTCACGTAGAATATCAGGTCCTTTGGCAGGTCCTTTTCCTCGCGGAACACGAGCCATCCCATGCCCGGGTAGACAAGGCCGAACTTGTGGCCTGAGACATTGATTGACTTGACCTGCTGGAGGCGGAAGTCCCACTTCATGTTGGGGTAAATGAACGGTGCGATGAAGCCGCCGCTTGCGCCGTCCACGTGGATTGGGATGTCCCAGCCCTTCGTCTTCTTGAGCTTGACCAAGGCGTCGTTGATCTTCTTTATTTCATCAGCCTGGCCGGTGAACGTTGTTCCGAGTATGGCACCGACGCAGATTGTGTTCTCGTCAACGTGCTTCAGCATCTTCTTCGCGGTAAGCACATAGTCGCCTTCTTCCATGGGCACTAGGCGCTGCTCGACATCGAAGTACCTCGCGAACTTTTCCCACACAATGTGGACATCCGCACCCATCACGATGTTTGGCTTGTTGTATTTCTTGCCCTTGGCCTTCATCTTGCTCTTCCAGGAAAACTTGTGTGCAAGGAGGGCAAGCATGATGGCTTCGGAGGAGCCGACTGTGCCTACGCCCACTGACTTTGCGGCTTCAGGTGCGTTGAACAGGCGGGCGAGCATGTTGACGACGCGCTTCTCGATGTCAGCGGTCTTCGGGTACTCATCGTGGTCAATGAAGTTCTTGTTGATGTTCTCCATGATGAGCTTGTCCGCTCCCTCCTCCATCCAGGTGCTCACGAAAGTGGCGAGGTTGAGGGAGGGGTTGCCGTCAAGGTTGAGCTCGTCGTGGATAAGCTGGTACGCCGCGTCCTGTGGCATACTGTTCTTGGGCATCTCGTACTTGGGGACCTCTCCCTCAAAGTAGCGAGTGCCATAAGTAGCGGGGAGAACCTTGTCGTTTTTCTTCATTTTCTTTAAGTTAACTTTATGCCAAACCATTTTATCGCCTCTTTTTCCCCTTCGCCTTGCCGGGCAGCCATGATGGCTTGCGGAAGTGGTGTATTAGCAGCGGCGCGCCCGCGAGCAGCGCTAGGCCGCCGATGAGGAACGCCTCGAAGAACAGTATGTTGCCGGTCTGCAATTGCGCTGGCGGGAAGTACCCGAGCAGTATGCCGAATAGCGACGCAAGCAGGCCCATTCCCGCAATGCACCACATGCCTGCGTTGCCGCCTGGCACGCGGAACGCGCGCTTGACATTGGGCTGTGAGTAGCGGAGCTTTATCGCCGAAGCGAAAAGCAGGACGTACATCAATAGGTATATTTGCGCGGTGAGCACTGTGAGTATCCAGTAGGAGCTGCTCACGTTCGGCATCAGGAGGAACACGAGCGAGAGCGCGGTAACAATGGCGCCTTGCACGAGGAGCAGGTTCACGGGCATGCCGTTCTTGTTGACCTTCTGGAAGAACGGCGGGAGGTCGCCCTCCTTTGCGGTTTCCAGGAGACCTCTGCTGGGCCCGGCTATCCACGTGGTCACTTGTGTCGCGGCGCCGACTGTGATGAGGAATGCGAGCACGGGCACGAGCCAGCTGATGCCGTAGGCGGCGAAGAACGCGGTGAACGCCTCCATGATTCCGGCGACGAGGCTTATCTTGCCCTGCGGGACGACCGCCGATATTGCGAGCGTGCCGAGGATGAACACAGCCAGTATAACCACTGTGGAAATGAAGATGGCTTTGGGGTAGTCGCGCTGCGGGTTCTTGACTTCCTGCGCGTGCACGGCGGACATCTCGATGCCTGCCATTGACAGGAGGACACCGGCAGCGAGCGCGATGTTCTGCATATTGCTCAGGTCAGGGACGAATGACGCCCATGAGATTGTCATCTCCAGGGGGTTGCCGCTGAAGAGCCAGAGGGCGCCCAGCAGGATTATGAGCGCGGCGGGGATGATTGTGCCGGCCAGGCCGCCGATGGTACTGATTTTGCCTGAGAGCTTCATGCCCTTGAGGTCGATGAAGGTCGCGCCCCAGTACACTGTCACTATGACGGCGAGCATGTAGATGGGGTTGCTTGCGAGCGCGGGGTTGAATATGTACGCGAGTGTCGCGGCGGTGAACGAAAGGACTGTGGGGTACCAGACTACGTTTTGTATCCACTGCAGCCAAATGGCGAGGAAGCCCCATCGCTCTCCGAGGGCTTCCTTGACCCAGACAAAGACCCCGCCTCTCTTGGGCCAGCCGGTCGCGAGTTCAGCAGACACCAGTGCTGTTGGGATGAAGAATATGATTGCTGCGAGTATGAAGAAGAACGCTGAAGCAAGGCCGTACTCGGCCATTGCCGGCAGGCCGCGGAGGCTGGCTATGGCAACAACGTTAATCATCGCGAGCACGAACACGCCAATGGTCTTCGCTGAGGGCTTTGCTGGGGACATGGGTGGATGAATGGGATTAAGCTATAAAAGGCTTTTGCGGGATAAGCCGCGGGAGGGATTCCACGCTTGGAAGCGACGGGTTATGTGGCCGCATCCTCATCCAGTAGCATAACCTCAACGCCGGGCTCTGAAAGAGAGCGCAGGCCTGTTGCAGTGCAGCCGGATTCTGAGAAGAAATCATGCATGATTGCAAGGTTTTCGGGTGCGTAAGTCACGGCTTCAGCAGCACGGGTTTCAGGCGAGCTGAATATGGCGAGGCCGCTCGTGTTCTGTGCGAGGCGGTCTGCCCTGTTCCAAAGGCCCGCAACAAAACAGGCAAAGCCCTTGTGCGAAACCATTTCGCCCCATGTTTCGGGGTGCTCTGTTCGCGCGACGCTGAAGTAAAGCTGCAAGTGGTACATCGTCCTGATAAGGGACACCCTATCACTCAAGTAGAGAGTCGTGGACGGGCTGTCAGGAGTGCCGCACATAAGGGTTGTCTCCATACTGAAAGAATAGGCGTTCAGCTCATCAAGGATGTTCATCACATCAGGGTCTGGGCTGCCGGGCGTGGGCTTGAGGTATGTCTCATCAAAAGGCGTGGGCTCTGCGATGTGCGAGAACAGCTCGCTCTTAGGGAACCACGGTGAGTTTCTTCGCACGAGCACGCCGTAGTCCCCGAAGCAAAAGAAATAGTCATTCCAAGTCTTGTTAGCACCACCAAAAACGCCGCAAACATGCACGTACTCGTGCACTAATATGCCCACATCAGTATAGCCAAGGCCGCCGGCAAACAAGGGGAACATATCAGGTGCATCCAGGATGCCACGCACAACAATGTAATGGCCCTTCGGGTATTTTTGCTTCAGGCCATCCAAAGCGGTTCTGGCAAGCTGGAGGCCGCCCTCATCGTAGTAATCAGAGATAAGGGAAAAAGCCCGTTCCTCATCAGGGGATGAAACAGAGTAGTTTGCGCTTTTGTCCTCTTCAACGAGCTCGGGGTGGGAAACAAAAGTGGCTGGCGAGCCCCCTAACTCACCCGCCCAGCCCGAAACATTTCCGTAGTCAGAGCCATTGAACTCAAATTCCTCGTGCCATTCGTATTTGGGCAGTTCGTCAGGGCCTATGCACCCCACCAAGCATATTACCAAAGCAATTATGATGGCAAAACAAAGCTTCATGCCACCTGAATAAGCAAGCGGGCTATAAAAGCAGGGAGTGGCCTTGGGGGAAAAAGGCAATTCTCACAGCCGTAGGGCCCACAATCATTTAGCGTATGTGCTCTTGCCCGTTCAGCGTTGGCGAAACCCATAGCTCGTGGTCGCTGCTCGGGAGGGCTTGCAAGCCACTCATCTCATAATTGCTTCGGTGCAGGTCATAGTCATCAAAGAAGCCGTTTTCAACCTCGAAAACATTGCCCGTGTCCGGGTCGTACACCCTCGCCCTATCAAGCATGGCATCGCTTCTTTTCTCGGAGAGGATGTCATCTGATTCCTGGCGCGAGTTCCACGAGTCCATTATGGCATCGCTTGTCTGGCTAAGGGCCTTGCTGATATCCAACGATGCCTTGAGCTGGGATTGCTGGCTCTTGAGGCATGCCCCAACGTACTCGTCCGAGAAAGAGATGGTTCCCAGGGACCGGAGCAATGCAGGCTCGTAGCAGTCAAAATCGTCTTTTTCAGATGTGATTCCCGTGAAGCTGAACGCGTAAGAAATCCCTGCTCCCGGGGCGCCCACACCGGGCAGCACTTCGGCCACTGCGACGTAGAACATGCCCTCCCCCACGCCGTCACCAGCGCGGAACAAGGCGCGCACGGTCTCTGCACTGGCACCGGTGAGCGCGGTGCTCTCTGTGCGCGTGGACACTGCTTCGATGCCATCGAGTTGGGGCCATGCATCCGTGAACGCCTCGGCTAATTCCATTTGCGTGAGTTCGGGGTATATCTCAAGAAACTTTATTGGCGTAGCCGGGTTCAGTACTGGCGCATCGTGCCAGAGTATTTGGTAGCCCCCAATCGCCATGTACGCCTGGTCGACTTGGACCTGCCCCTGGCTTGAGTACATTGGCCCAAGCTCATTGAAGTAGAATGCCGTGTTCGCGGGATTGGCTGGGTCACTCACTATTATGGCGAGTGTCTCACAGTCCCCTGCTTTTGTGACTTGCCAGCCGACTGGCTTCTGCAAGCTGAACTCCTTGGATGAGTATGGCTCAAGCTGCAGTGTGGAAATGGCAGCGGGGGGAATTATTGTGGCGTTAACTGGGCTTTGTGGCTGGGCTGGTTCCAAAGTGAGGTTGGCCGCGCCTATTTGGCTGGGCGCAGTTAAGTTGGGCGCACTCGTCTTGTTGGGTGCGGTTGCGTTGGGTGAGCAGTCTTGTGGGCAGTTCTGTGCGCTTTCAGGTGGCTCGCAGATGCCATCCCCACATTCAGTGACGCAGCCTGCCAGCAGGACGGCCGCCATGAGAATGGCTATGGGCACGGAGGAGTTCATGCCCAATACCATCTTTTACGGCTTTAAAAGCGTTGTGCCGGTTCCTTCAGCGAAATCCAAGTGGTGGTTGGCCCACCCCCCAATAAATGGCCAGCACAGGCCCTGCCACCATCGCAATGGGACCTCGGGAGAGCCCGCACCCTGAAATCAAGACACACCTAATTTCCGCGGAACTTCCGCAGAAACGGCATATTGTTTTACATAATAGCAATGTATATATAGGCGTATATACATAAGTGGGGTGGTGGTTGGCATGCAAAAAATGGAACAATTCAATATTCGAATGGAAAAGAGGTTAATCGAGGATATCGATGAGATTGTTGAGTCTAACCCTTCTTTTCATACGCGGAGCGAGTACATCCGAACTCGGTTAAGGGAGGATATTTCGGAGGACCGGAAACTCCTGTTTGATGAGACTGCTCTGGAGATAAAAAAATTGATTTTGAAGCGTGGGGCCAAGCCCGGCTTGTTGACCAAGAAGGAAAAGAAACAGATTGCCTTGGAATTCGAGAAGGAGATGGGCTTCAAATAAACTGTTCGGGCGTCATCACCGTTATCAAGCCCCTCACTTTTTTGAAGTCTTTTATGTTCCATGTCACTATGGCCTTGGACCTTGATTTTAGCGCAAGTTGCGTGTGCCTAGCGTCTGAATAATGCAAGTTGGCCTCATTGCTTATTTGTCTCGCTTTTCTGATGTCTTTGTTGGTGGTCCTCACCAACAAGCACTTAACCCCAAGGCTTTCGAGAAACTCCTCAACTTCGTGTTGTTCCAAGTACCCTTTTTTCTTTATTTCAAAGAACGCCAAGTCCGAAAGCACTATCTTGTGGCTGTTCTTGGAGCAGTTCACCAAGAATTCTTCAGCACGAATCATTTGGGCTTGTGTGAGCCCGCCGAGCTCACGCTTGAAATAGCTCAACAAAACGTTGCTGTCGACGTAGCATTTCACTGTCTTCTTGCTACTCGTAAGCCGTTAATAAACGCTGGAGCCTTTGGCTTGCCGAGAAACAAGGGCTCCTTGACGCAGTAAGAGAGCCTCGGGAGAGGCTGTACGGCTGTAGAGCCTGCGCCATAAATGGGGGCACAAGAGTTGTTCCCTAAGGGGTTTCGCGGAAATGAAGCGCATTACGCTTCAAGCAATTTTCCCACTAGCACGATGAACTCTTCGGCAAAATTCACGAGGTTCCTGGCTTCTTCAGTAGTGGGATAGTAATCACCACTGTACATGACCTTATGCCTCTTCACCCTATACTGGTCCAACAAGTGGATAAATGAAGAGCCTATTCGCTTGGGGTAATTCACCTCAAGGTACCTGGCAACACAAGCATGGCTTTTTTCGCGGTACCCGTCCCTGAAAAGCAGCGCCCTTCCAGCGTCAAACATCGCGGCGTACCCCGCAATAATCGCAGTGTTTGGCCGCTCGTCCCCAACGTCACCTTTTGCTTCCCCCAACAGCGTCTTGGCTTTTCCCAATTGCTCTTCTGCTTGCCGTGGTGATGGTGCTATCCGCCGTATCAATCCTTGATTTTCACATTCTTCAAGAGAGATCATGGTGATTCACCCCACAAGGTTATCGAATTGAACAATGAGTAATACAAGGACTCCGCCTTGTTTTTTAAGTGTTTCATCCGTTCAGCTGTCAGCACAAGAACCTCAACAGGAACACCTGCCCGTATACTCAATTCCTTGTTCAGCTTCGAAAGGTCAAGATCATTTAAGTCCACATCTGACTTCACCCATATATCCATATCCGAACCCTTTTTGTTGGAGCCATTTGCCCAGCTGCCATAAACCCCTATACCCACTGCTCGCTTAACTCGCTTGCGGATAGTCTTGATGACCTCAAACCTACCCATCCTAGCAAGATTTTTAGAAAGCCTGAGTGTATGAGTCATCGCATTGTCTACCAGCATTTTATTCTTGAACAATCCACATCCTTCAAGAATCCCCAAATAGTGGTGAACTTGGCCCGGGCTCACCCCAAGTTTTCTCGCTAAAGCGTTCATGTTTATTTCTTCGTTTGGATTGCCCAAGAGGTAATCCAAGATTAGTTCCCTCTCCTTTGTGGAAAACAAGGGCTGCATATTCATATGGTGTGAATAGAACATTCATGGTATATAAACGTTTCGTTCACGTGGCGTGAATAAGCCAAAGGGGGAACAGCCCGTACGGCT
>JAUVIW010000068.1 GCA_030592525.1 archaeon | reverse complement strand
CTCAGGCACCTGCCTAACACGATTGTACTTGAACACGAGGTCCAAGGCGAAGACACCTATGATGAGCCAGTCCGCTGCCTCAATGTAAGCGTGGTATGCCTCGGCCTCGTGGCGGAAAAACAGGTCCACCACAATAATGGCCAACAGCAGGAGCACGAGAGAGGGAATGCTCTTGTCAATAAGCTCTTCTCCCCGAAGAACAAGGCGCTTCATGCCCATAGCAAAAGCAGGAGCCGTATTTAAAACAACCCGGGAGCTGGTTTTATATACATCCACGGCGTGCTTTAAGTTACCCAGCAGAACTGGAGGAGTTCCCTATGACCCACCTAATGAAAGAATTTTGTGTTGAAATAGAGGATACGCCCGGCGCCATCTCACAGATATGCACTGCGTTGGGGCAATCCGGAGTTAACCTAGTATCAATAGCGTCCGAATGCGTCGGAGGACAAGGGTTCATGCGCATCATCACCGATGATGAGAAAAAAGCAGCCAAGCTACTGGACGAAAAGGACATGATGTACTCCGAGAACAGCGTGATTGTGCGGGCTTTCGATGACAAGCCCAACCAGCTGGCATCAGTCATCGACAAAATAGCCAGCGCGGGAATAAACATTGACGCGGTTTACCTGCTGCAGAACAAGAACGGAAAAGCACAGGTAGCCATTGTCACGAACGACGTCCAGAAAGCAATTCGCACGCTAAAGGGCTGACTTACGGGCACGTAACCTCATCAGGAAGAACATCAGAATAACAAAGAGAATGAGTAGTGCCAGCACCGCGAACCCCGCGAGGATTATCACCAGCATCGGGTCAAAGCCCGCTAACGGCTCCGCGGGCTTCTTCTGTTCCGCGGGAACCTCAAGCGTAATCTTTTCTGCGTAAGGGTTTCCCGCCGAATCCATCCACCTCAGCGTCAATGAATACGAGCCCTGCTCGAGTGTGAGGTCGATGCCATCAGCAGTTATGTCGAGCCGCTCCCCATTGAACTCCAGTGTTGCGTTCACGGCGCCTGGCGGCACGTCGAAGGCGAGCCGCGCGACCACCTGGCTGCCAAAGTAGTTGAGTTCAGGCTCCTGCATTGAGACCACGGGTGGCTCGTACACTTCCACGAGCGCCGTGTCCTCGTCAGACACGCCTGCCGCGGACGCGCGCACAACGAGCTGGTGGCTGCCTATGCTACCAGCCGTGAAGATTGCGTGGACGGTCTCAGTGCCGTCAACACGCACGCGCTTCACGTAAGTGTCGTCGCCGAATGAAAGCCGCACATCAACGTCCTCTGGCTGGTCGCGGTTGTTCGCTATTATCGCAGCGACATTGAGCTGCTGGCCCAGCGGGACCGAAGCCTCAACAAGCACGTTCTGGACAAATATGTCGGCGTTGTGCACGACACCGAAACTGAGCTCTTTCACGCCGCCTTCAGTGGTGTACACGTAAACGGTTTGGGGGCCCAGGGACTCCGGAGTGAAGGTGAATGACTGGCGCGTGGCTGCGGCATCCTTCGAGCCGTAGTCCTCTGCGGACACGAAACCTATCCTGAAGCCTGAGGACACTGTGTTGACGTACACTGTCTGTGTCTCCCCCAGGTTGACGCTGTTCTGCTTGAGTTCGGCTGTGAACGATGGCTGCTTATGGCCGCTCTGCACCTCGATGCCCAGGCTCTCCTCCTCGAGGAAGCCGGAGTTGAGCGTGATGGGGCAGGTGTAGATGCTCATGGGGTCAAGCGTATTGGCCCTGATGACCCATGCCGCCACCCTCTGCTTGTTGGGCTCAAGGATTAGGTCCTTTTCGCTGCCATCGAACTCCAGGACGTCAACGCTTCCACTGCAGTCAACCATGTACAAGTCAACCACGCGGTAGTCCGCCGTCTCAACAGGCAGGAATACGATGGTGGAGCCGCCGAACGAAAGCCCCCTCGTGCCGTAAAGCAGCGGGCTCGTGGTGACCTCATCATTGGTTTCGATTGAGTGCACTGTGACGTTCAGGTTCTCATCGCGGCCGCCACCAAAATCAGGCCTGTTCCATATGGGTGAGTCAAGGCCTTGCGCGCCCTTCACGCGCACGGTGTTAGTGGAGTCAATGTCGTCGGAGCGGTAGTACGCCAAGTGCGTTGCGTCCAGCTGGCCAACCTCAAGCCACGTGGGGTCCACGGGCATCCACTCACCGAGGAAGACTTCTGACCACGCGTGGCCAAGCCAGCCGTAGCCACGCTCGCCGTAGGACACGCCGAGAACATAGCGCGCCGGAACCCCTATGGACCGTGCGAGCGCATTGAACAGCGAGGCGTATTCGATGCACACGCCTCTCTTGTTCTGGAGCACCCACTCAGAATCCTTTTTCTGGCCGACGAGGCTGATGTCATACTCAATGTAGTTGTGTGTCCAGATGGCGAGCTTCGCAACGCGCTCGAAATCAGTTGATGAGTTCGCGGTAATCCTCTTGGCGAGCCCCTTAATCTCCGGGGAATCACTGTTAACATGGTCCGTGGGCAGAGTGTACCTCAAGTGCTCTGACAGGAGCTCGTACTCCTGGGGCAGCGATGCCAGGGTGCGCTCCCTGCTCTCCAGCTGGGTGGATACCACGTACGAAAAGGGGTTCGGCGGGTTCTCCTGGTAGATGGTCGCCAGAACGTTCCCCTGGCCGTCGGTCACGGTGTCCACAGAGTAATCTGCGGTGAGGTAAGTGCTTTCCTGAGGCAATGTGAGCGTGATATTTATCTCGTACAGCTTCGTGTTCGCAATCACGCTGCCGCCCTCATCTATTGTGAGGCTGATGCTCTTCACTAGCTTGGGGTCGTCTATTGATTGCGCACTAACAAGGGCAAGCAGCAGTATGAGCAGGAGCACGCGGCGCATTGTGCGTGAATACGGGAGGGGTGTATTTATATGCCCCCTATGCCTTTTAGGGTATTGTGAACAACATAATTGCGTGGATTGTAGTCATCGCCGTCTGGTACGTGGGCGTGCTTCCGTTTACATCCGGGCTTTTCGGGGGCAGTGACCCCATCATGTTCTGGGTCGCCAACATAGCGGGATTGCTGCTAATCCGAGCCGTGCTAAAAGAGAAGGTAGAGGAGCTGCTAAAGGCATCGTAGGTGAATGGCATGGATAAAAGAATTAAAATTGTTTTGCTTGGAATGCTAAGCTGGATCATCCCGTTTGTGGTCAGCTTCTTTTTTGTGGATGCCACTGGCAACGTGACAATCGGCATGACCTTCTTCAAGACCATAATGGTCATAACCGGTGCATTGGCCGGTGTCGCGCTGGCGGTACATTACTTCAAGGGAGTGAAGGACAGGCACCTCGAGGAAGGAATCGTCATCGGTGTGACGTGGCTCATAATCAACTTAGGGCTCGACAGCGTCATGGTCTACTCCGGGTTCTTCCCAATGAGTTTCATGCAGTACTTCACCGAAATCGGCCTGCGTTATCTCAGCATCCCCATCTTCACGATAGGCATGGGGTATATTGTAGACCACCAAAAGAAAAAGAAGTGAGCGCTAGACATCGCCAATCGCTTGGACACGCGGCTCTATGATTATTTGGTCAACCACAGTGTTGGCGGGGCAAGTGGCTATGAACATAATTGTTTTCGCTATCTCTTCCGGAGGCAAATAATCAGTCCGCTCTTTCTCACGAATGGGTGTGTTGACACCACCCGGACAAACAATGCTTATCCGCACATTCTTCTTAGCGCACATCGCGCGAATAGAATTGGCATATCCATGAATAGCATGCTTCGATGCGGCGTAAACCGCTGCCAATGGAAGTGGGTTTAATCCTGCCGTCGAAGAGATAACCACGATAGTGCCACTTTCTTTTTCCAGCATGCTATCAAGAAATGCCTTTATTGTCAGGTAGACACCTCGCACATTCACTGCCATCATTTTATCAAAGTCCGCGACGCTCAGTTCAGCAAACGGTGCTTTAAGGTATATGCCCGCATTAGGAACAAGAAGGTCCACTGGCTTTTTCACTTGGCCACGTGCTTTCTGCACGCTCTCCCACGACGACACATCACACTCAACAAAAGTGAAGTTTTCGTGTTCCCACGCTGGCTTTTGGCGTGACAGGCCATAAACATTCCACCCATTCTCACAAAATAATTTTACTGCTGCGAGGCCGATGCCACTACTGGCTCCAGTGATAACCACGTTCATAAATGAATTTAGGCTAGAGGGTTATTTAATAGTTATTGAAAAAAGAAGTGAGCCGGGGCGCGGACGCCCCAGCGGGTTTTTCATTCGCTCACATCATTGGCATGCCACCCATTCCGCCTGGGGGCATTTCCGGCATTTTGCCGCCCTTGCCTGAAGACGAAATGATGTCATCGATGCGCAGCACCATCTCTGCCACTTCACTCGCTGAGCTGATAGCCTGGCGCTTGATTTTCGCGGGCTCAAGAACATGCTTGGCGTCCATTGCCGCAACCTTTGAGTTGAGCACGTCAACACCAAAGTTCTTCTCGCCCCTCTCGTGGCGGGCGCGCAAGTCGACCAAAGTGTCGATGGAATCCATGCCAGCGCTCTCAGCAAGAGTGCGCGGGACGACCTCCAAGGACTGTGCGAACGCGTTGATAGCAAGCTGCTCGCGGCCGCCAACCGTCTTGGCGTAGGTCGTGAGCTCAAGGGCGAGCTGCACTTCAATCGCACCGCCGCCGAGGACGACCTTGTGGTCCTCCAAAGCAGAGGACACAACGCCAATCGCGTCGTTCAGTGCGCGCTTGGCCTCGTCAACAACGTGCTCAGTGCCACCCCTGATGAGGACGGTCACGGCCTTGGGCTCCTTGCACTTCTCGACGAAGATCATGTCTTCGCCGGCGACCTTGCGCTCCTCAACGATTCCGGCAAAGCCGAGGTCATCAGCGGACAGGTCGTTCACGTTCGTGAGCACCTTTCCGCCTGTTGCGCGGGAGAGCTTCTCCATGTCACTCTTCTTCACGCGGCGTGCGGCTAGGATGCCGGCCTTCGAGAGGAAGTGCTGTGCCATGTCATCAATTCCCTTCTGGCAGAACAGGACTGTTGCGCCCGATGCCTTGACCTTATCAGCCATGTCGCGGAGCATGGTTTCCTCTTGGTCGAGGAATGCCTGCAATTGGTTCGGAGACGTGATGCTTATCTTCGCGTCGGTCTCGGTGCTCTTGACCTCAAGAGCGGAGTCGAGCAAAGCCACCTTCGCGTCGGAAACCTGGCGGGGCATGCCTGAGTGCACGCGCTCCTTGTCAATCACAACGCCCTTGATGAGCGAGGTGTCAATGAGGTCGCCGCCCTGCTTCTTCTCAAGCTTGATGAACTCGGTGTCAACGG
>JAUVIW010000126.1 GCA_030592525.1 archaeon | reverse complement strand
GGCTGGCCTGTAGCCCTTGAAATGGCCTCTGACAGGGGCCTGCGCAGGGAATGGGCCTCACGCCGTAGGGAAATGCTTAAGGACAAAGTTGATGTAACTCAATTCATGGTAAATGCCATAAGGGAGGTGGAACAGTGATTGTTCTTGGCCTAAGCCATTTGGCGCCGTCAGCGATTGGCCACGATGCGTCCGTGTGCCTTGTCGACAACGGCAAGCTGGTTTCCGCCGTGTCCGAAGAGCGGTTCAACGGCGTTAAGCATTATGCCGGCTACCCCGCGGCGGCTATTGACTGGACTCTCAAGGATGCGGGCCTGAAGCTTTCGGACGTTGACCGCGTTGCGGTCGGGTTCGGCTTGTGGAAGCGGCCCAAGTCATTGCCCAAAATGATTTATGGCGCATTCAAGACCAATTCCAACGTCACTTTCAAGCAGACACCCATGCAGAAAAAGAACCCCACTTTCATTGACCATCAGCTGAGCCACGCCAGTTGCGGGCATAGGATGTCGGGCTTTGACAAGGCACTAATCATTTCTCTTGACGGCGCTGGCGTGGATGCCGGCAAGCCTTCGTCCGGAGGCATTTTCGTCGGCAACGGTGACAGCATCGAAACACTGAAGACTTTCCCCCTTGACGCGTCGCTTGGTTTCGCTTATGGCGCGTTCACTGTCGCGTGCGGCTTTTGGTTCGGTGACGGCGAGGGCAAGACAATGGGCCTCGCGCCTTTCGCGAACGATAAGCCCCAGAAAGACCTTGATGCGTGCTTCGCAAAAGTGTCCGGCATGTTCCCGCGCTTTGACGGCACGGAGTTTGTTGGCGGTGGAGGCTTCAGGACTGCCAGCAGGCTGGTGCACGGCTCCCACCTTGTTGAGTTTGATAACCCCCAGCTTAATGCCCTAAGGGAGCGCTATGGCAGCAAGGTGCTTGCGTGGGCTGCGCAAAAGGCCCTTGAGGAAAGCGCATCCGGCCTTGTTGCGGCGGCGCAGGAAGAGACTGGCATTAACAACATAGTTCTCACAGGCGGGCTGTTCTACAATGTCGTGCTCAACAAGATAATTCGGGAGCGTTTGCCGCGCTCGGACATTTTTGTCACACCTGTTGCTGGTGACCAGGGGGTGGCCATTGGCGCCGCTCTTGAGCTGTCGCATCGCGAGGGCGTGCGCCTTTCAAATAAGCGGATGGCTGATGTTTACCTGGGCCCGGAGTATGGTGAGGGTCATATATCCGATGACCTCAAAAAATACGGGTGCTCTTTCGAGAGGGTTGACCCGAGCTCTACTGCTGCCAGCCTGGTCGAAAGCGGCAAGGTGGTCGGCTGGTTCCAGGGGAGAATGGAACTGGGGCCGCGTGCCCTTGGTTCAAGGTCAATACTCGCAAATCCAACAGACATAAAGTACAAGGACATCACGAACGACAAGGTCAAGCATAGGGAATCCTGGAGGCCGTTCTGCCCGTCGATGACCATCGAGGCGTCAAAGGAATACCTCGCCAACCCTGTTGAGGCCCCTTTTATGATAACCGCGTTTGACTGCGTGTGCCCCGATGACGTGCCCGCCGTGGTGCATGTTGACGGCACCACTCGCCCACAGACACTGAGGCGTGGCATCAACCCAGCTTACTATGACGCCATTCACGGCGCCGGAGGCATTGTCCTTAACACGTCGTTCAATCTTGCGGGTGACCCGATTGTGTGCACTCCCGCGGATGCAATCATGACATTCAAGAACAGCGGCATGGACGCACTTGTCATTGGTGACTTTCTGGTCTCGAAAGGGTGATTGCCGTTGAAAAATGTTGATGTTCTGCTCATTGCGCCTTTGTCAGCTTCGGTTACGGGCGGCACAGAGAGCTATGTGTCCGACCTCGTGTCAAGCTCCAGTGGCGTTGCATATTCCATCATGACCACGCGTGCCGCTGCCGCAAGGCTTGGCGGCATTGAGGCCAAGGTGATTGACATCGGTTCCGCAGGCTCGGGCATTGCGGCTCTTTGGCTATTGTTCAGGCAGGCGCTTGCGATGCGCTTCAACACACATTCAGTGATTCATGCTCAGAGGCCTGACCAACTGCTGCCCTTCGTGCTTCTGATGCCCCGGAACCCGAAGGTGTGCACGCTGCACGGTAACATTGCGGGTGCTGTCAAGTTCAAGAAAGGCCGTTTCATGGGATGGCTTTACCGTGCCATCGAGGGCTTTGCCCTCCGGCGCACTGATGCTGTGCTCTCCGCCAACAAGGCAATCGCCGATGATGCTGTTGGTAGGTATCCTTTCCTGAAGGGAAAGGTGTCAATAACCCCGCTCGGTGTCAACACCCATCTCTTCCGCCCACCCAAAAAACGGTTGGGGAAGGGCATCGTGTCTGTGGGCAGGCTGGAAACCGAAAAGCGTATTGACCTTTTGTTGAGGGCGTTTGCCATCGTGCGGAAAAAAGTTAAGGGTGCGACCTTGCGCATAGTCGGTGCCGGGCGTGATGGGCCAAGGCTCAAAGCCATTGCCGAAGGCATTGGCGGCGTTGAGTTTGTGGGTCAGGTTCCAAGAAGTCAAGTGCCTGATGTGCTGGGCTCTTCCTTGGTTTTCGCACTTACTTCTGAGTACGAAGCCGCTCCACTTACCGTGCTCGAGTCATTGGCGTGCGGCACCCCTGTTGTTTCGGTGGATGTTGGCAGGGTGCGGGAGTTCATCAAAGTGCCT
>JAUVIW010000058.1 GCA_030592525.1 archaeon | reverse complement strand
TCGGAAACCTGGCGGGGCATGCCTGAGTGCACGCGCTCCTTGTCAATCACAACGCCCTTGATGAGCGAGGTGTCAATGAGGTCGCCGCCCTGCTTCTTCTCAAGCTTGATGAACTCGGTGTCAACGGTTATCTTGTCACCTTCATTGTCGGCAACCTGCTTTACTGCGTCCACAGCGATATCAGCAAACAAGGGGCCAACGCGCTCGGCACCCTTGCCGGTCATTGAGACTAAAGCCATTTGCTTCAGCTTCTCGTCGTCATCGAATGACACGTTGTCCGAGTTGTTCTCGAGTATTTCCATGGACTTCTTGGCAGCCATGTTGTACCCGCGGATGATGACGCTCGGGTGGACCTTCTTCTCAAGAAGGCTCTCCGCATTGCTCAGGAGCTCACCCGCGACTATTACTGCGGTGGTTGTGCCGTCGCCGACTTCCTCGTCCTGGGTCTTTGCCACTTCGACCATCATCTTTCCTGCGGGGTGCTCCACACTCATCTCATCGAGTATGGTCGCGCCGTCGTTCGTTATCACGATGTCGCCGAGCTCGTCCACAAGCATCTTGTCCATGCCCTTGGGGCCGAGCGTGCTGCGGACTGCGTTTGCAACAGCTTTCGCGACCGCGATGTTCGAGCGCTGTGCGTCGCGCCCGAGAATCCTCTGTGCCCCCTCGGGGAGCACTATAATGGGTTGTCCAGTTAGTTGAGTCATTTTATCACCTTAAATTAGTTTATTGTTAAGAGTAGCCGTCGTTCTTCCTGCGAACGGGCTTGTTCTTTTCCATTTCTTTCTTTGCTTTCGGCAGTGGCTTGTCGCGGATCTTGCCGAACATCTTTTCGTACTCGGATACCTGCTTGTTGAGCCAGGCGGCCAATTGTTTCGCTGCGAGCGGGTTCATCGTTACCTCGGCCTGGCTGGACGGGTGGCCATCCTCAAGGTCGATGAACGTCATGCGCAGGTCGTAGATGCTGAAGCCGCCGAATACGCTTGTGGCGTAGAACCGGCGGAAGTCTTCGGAATGAGAAAATTCTTTGGGCATGCTAATCCTCCTTTAAAAAGAGCGAACCATTTTTGTGGATAACCGCTTATATAAACGTTTGGTTTACGTGGATAAGCACTTACGAAAGCATCTTGATGATTTCGCCTAGCTTCTCAAGGAAGAGCTCCAGCTCCTCAGCAGTGTTGTATATGTAGAGGCTCGGCCGCACAGTGCCCTTCAGGCCCTGGGTGCGGTGGTAGTAGTGGGTGCAGTGCTGGCCCGAGCGCACGAAGATGTTCGCGCTCTCGTCGAGAACCATCGCGATGTCGTGCGAGTCAACGCCCTTGACGCTGAAAGCCACGAGCGCGCTCTCAGCCTCCTTGGGGCCAAGGCGGTCAACGCCGTCGATGGCATCAAGGCCCTCGTACAGGCGCTTGCCCAGCTTAAGCTCGTATTGCTCGACCTTGTCCAGCCCCAAGCGCATTAAGTATTCAGCTGCTGCCGCAAGGCCCGCGGCACCGGCATAGTCCTGGAGCCCAGCCTCGAACTTCATCGGCAAGTCCTCGACATCCCAGCCCGGCGGGCGGACATCCTTCACGGTCTCGCCGCCGACAATGAACTGGCCCAATTTCTCGAGCAAGTCCTTCTTGCCGTAGAGTGCTCCGGTGCCTGATGGCCCAAGCATCTTGTGGCCGCTCCACGCAAGGAAGTCAATGCCGTTGCGCTTCACATCGACGGGGTGGTGCGGAACTGTCTGCGCCGCGTCGAGCATGAGCAGGGCTCCATTGTCGTGCGCGATTTTGGCAGCTTCCTTTGCGTTGATGGTTGTGCCAGTGACGTTTGAAGTGTAAACAAGGGAAACGAGCTTCGTGTTCTTATCCACGGTTTCAGCGAGCACATCCATGTCCAGCACACCAGTCTCATCGACGGACACCATTTTGTGGTCAATGCCCTTGTCGCGCTGGAGCTTGAGCCACGGCACGAGGTTCGAGTTGTGCTCAAGAGTTGTCGTGACAACGCCGTCACCTTCCTTCAAATCGAGGCCGTTGGCGACAATGTTGATTCCCTCGGTACAGTTCTTCAGGAAAATAACCTCGCCTTTCTTGGCGTGCACGAGCTTCTCGAGGGAGCGGTGGGAGCGCTCGAACTCACGCGTTGTTTCCGCAGCAAAGGCGTGGATGGAGCGGCCGTGGCACGCAGTGTGGTCAGTGTAGTACCCGGTCACTGCGTCGATGACCTGCTGGGGCTTGAGAGTGACGCACGAGTTGTCGAAATAGATGAAGGGCTTGCCCCTGACTTTCTTCTGGAGAATGGGAAAGTCCTTGCGAATGCTCTCGGGGTCCATGGGTTTGATTTGGGCGTGAGGGTATTTAAACGGTTCGGGGCATAATTTCTAGTGATGCTGAAGAAGCTGCGTGAGTGGAACAGGACGCGGAAGAAGAACAACCACAAGTTCAAAGTAATGGGCATGAAGCGTATGGACAAGCTCGCTGATAAGTACATGCCTGACCTGCCCAAGCATATGAGGGACAAGATTACCCTGGACTTCATGAACAACATACGGGCGTTCCATGACTATCCGAGCTACATCTTAGCACAGCACAACACGGTTGATTACAGCATCAATGCGGGAAGCGGAGGGTTTATCGCCCTGGCCTCAGCATTAGGCATGCCTGTGGGAGCTGGAATCGTGCTCGGTGGCTTGGGTGTGAAGTACGCGCTACACTATAGGGACTACAAAAAAATTGTTGGCGGAGTCCGGTTTTTCAGCAAGAGAACGATTGTGGACGCACGGGGAGACAAGGACGAGACCAGGCACACCATCAACCACGAGGCAGCCCACTTCATATCAATGAAAATAAAGAAGAACAAGCTGCCAAACTCGCGCGAGGAAGGCCTGGCAGAATACATCGCACTGCTTGAGCTGAAGCCACCTAACAAGCACATCGCGCCGAAGCCAGGGGAATCCGAGTTCGACCTCCATGTAATGAGGGGGATATGGAGCAATGACCTAAGCCTTTCAGACAAGAGGAAGAACCACGTCCTCTTTTTCAAAGGCACGAAGGGATGGGCAGGGCAATACATCCATTACATCGCGCTCGAGCTGAACAAGCTCGCGAAAAAGGATGTGCGTGTTGATGTCGCCAAGGAACTAATGATGGGCAAGCCCCTTGACAAGGCATTGCTCATGGCGGGCCTGCACAGCGGCGTTGATAAGAAGAAGCTAAAGGCACTTATCAAGAAGCACAAGCCGGCTAACGCTTAAATACCCTGGGCTCTTTTTGCAGGGCATGACGCCTAGAATGAAGCTGCTTGAGAAACTGGTTACCGCCTACGGGGTGAGCGGGAACGAGGAGCCAGTGCGCAAGATAGTGATGAAGGAGACTAAGCCATACGTCGACAGCATGGAGGTCGACGGCATGGGCAACCTCATCTGCCACAAGGAAGGCACCAAGCCCCGCGTGATGCTTGCCGCGCACATGGATGAGATAGGCCTAATGATACACCGCATCACCAACCTCGGGCAGATAGAGGTGACGGCAGTCGGCGGGCTTGAGGCATTGAGCCTCATCGGCCAAGTATGCCACATCCAAACCAACAAAGGAGAAATACACGGCGTTATCACAATTGCTAACCTGCAGGATGGGTGGGAGATAGAAGAGCTCCCAAGCATCCACGACCTGTACGTCGACACCGGGCTCACAAAGAAAGAGCTTGAGAAAAAAGGCGTGCGCGTGGGAACATACGTCACCCTCGAGCAGGAGTTCAAGACACTTGGAAAAAAGGGGATAATCTCGGGCAAGGCGCTTGATGACCGCCTAGGTGTTTTCGTGCTCATTGAGCTCGCGAAAAAGCTGAGCAAGGCACCCGAAGAGATTTACTACGTGTTCACGGTGCAGGAAGAGATAGGGCTTTACGGAGCGCAGACATCTGCCTACCGCCTGCAGCCTGACTGGGCGATTGCGATGGACGTCGCTGCGGCAGAGGACTCAACAAAGGACTCGACGACCAAAAAACTTGGAGGCGGGCCGTGCATAACCGTAATGGACGCGGAAGTGATAGGTAACCGCACCATCAACAACTGGCTCACGGACATCGCGAAAAAGAAGAAGATAAAGATACAGTACGACGTGTCCGACACGGGCACGACGGACGCATTCAGCATTCAGGTGTCACGCGGCGGAATTCCTGTGAGCGTCATCGGGCCGCCAGTGCGCAACATACACAGCACGATAAGCGTGGCTAACATGAAGGATGTTGACGACTGCATAACCCTCTTGTATCACTTACTGAAAAAGCCGCCGAAAGAGATGCCCAGGTGAATCAGGCTTTCATAAGCGTCTTTATCTTTAGCTCGTCAAAGCCGACGACAGTGATGCCATCAATATCGATAACAGGCACACCTGTCTGGCCGCTCTTCTCAACCATTTCCTGTGCCTTCATCTGGTCAGCGCCGACATCATAGTAAGTGAAATTGATGTCGTTGTCCTTGAAGAATGCCTCGGCGCGCTTGCACCAAGGGCACATCTCAGTCCCGTAGACGATTACTTTGTGTGCCATGGCATCGATTTAGGCTCATTACCCTTATAATATTAATGGGTTTCCGGCATAAAGTATAAATAGTTTACCCACGAAAAGCGATGAACGGTGTTTTTCCCATGGCCACATGCCCATTGTCACCAGCATACGACCTGCTAGGAAAGAAGTGCATGCTGCACATACTCAAAATACTGAGCTTCGAGCAGCCCAAGCGCTTCAAGGACTTCATGAAGGAGCTGAACGGCGTGAGCAGCAAGACCTTGGCCGGGCGCCTGAAGGAGCTCGAGAGGGAAGGCCTCGTGACCCGCAAGGCGTTCAACGAAATCCCGCCGAGGGTGGAGTACTCCCTCACAGAAAAGGGGGAGGCCCTAGTCGAGCAGCTGAAGGGCATTGACGCGTGGATAGAGAAATGGGGAAGCGTTTAAATACCGAAAAAGAGAAAGATGAGTATTATGGCTACGATAACTAAGGACATGACAATCGCCGAGCTCGTCGGCAAGTACCCCCAATCAATACCCGTCCTGCAGGACGCTGGAATGGGGTGTATCGGGTGCGCCCTCGCATCAAGCGAATCACTCGGGGCAGGCGCGCAAGCCCACGGCATAGAGGACATCGACGCACTAATCCAAAAGCTTAACAAAGCAATCCAAGGAGATGAATAAAAATGGCAAAAGCGAAAGTTGACGCATCAACATGTATCGGGTGCGGTGTTTGCACCACCATCTGCCCAAACTTATTTGAAATGGGCTCTGACGGAAAAAGCCACGTCAAGGACGGCGCGGACTGTGAAGGCTGCGACTGCGAAAGCGCAAAGTCCTCGTGCCCAGTGGGCGCGATTACCATCGAGTGATTCGCCTTGATTTGTGTCATAGCACTGATAGTATTCGGCATCCTAGGCATTTTCTCAGCCACGCACCGCGAGTACGCAACTGAGGCGTTCGACTGCGTGTTCCGCCGCGTGACACTGAGGCCGTGCCAGACAGGCTTCGACAAGAAGATGCGAGGCAAGATTGTGGGGAAATTGTTTGTGCGCTCGCCGAAAGCCGCCGGCCTCGTGCACAAGCACTTCGAGGTAATCTCATGGTTCTTCACCATACTCATGCTCACGAGCTTTGCTTACAGCGCTTACAGTGGGTACAACCTTGTTGTGCTCGGGACATGCGACCCCGCGGACCCTTAAAACTGCGTGTTCAACCCACAGGACCCCAACAGCGTTGTCTGCCCTTTCCACGACGTGCCCATCGCTGAGGGCACGCCAACGATTGGCAAGTTCAGCACGGTCGATAGCGTGGAGGCGAAGCCCCTGGCTTACCTCCTGGGAACGTCTTGGTGCCCGCACTGTGCCTGGCAGAAGCCAATCTTCAAGCGCGTGGCAGAGCAGTTCCCGCTGATTGAGTCACGCATTGTCGTGCTCGACGAGCAGTCGACTGGCGAGGACATAGAGATCATCAACCACTACTCGCCTGAGGGCTCAAGACCGGTAGTGGTCATCGGCGGGAAGCACTTCCGCATTGGGGCTGGAGAGTCACACGGCGAGGAGCACGACGAGCTAGTCTTGACTGCGCTGTTCTGTGACATCGGCGAAGATGACCCTGCTGTGTGCAGCGACCCTGAAGTGGTCGAGCTAATCCAGCAAATCTAAATTAATGCCGCCTACCCAGATTAGCGGAGTAGTACTTAAATTGGCTTTTTCCCTTGCCAATTCCATACGCCACAAACCC
>JAUVIW010000046.1 GCA_030592525.1 archaeon | reverse complement strand
GGCAAGGAGCTCAAGCCCGACGAAAAATACCTTGTGCTGGGCGCTGATATGGGGCAGACAGCGGGCAAGCAGGCAAGAGAGTTCAATGACGCAGTAGACGTCACAGGCGTCATCGTGACGCGCATGGACTCTTCTGCAAAGGGTGGTGGCGCCCTCTCCGCGTGCGCAGAGGCCAAGGTCCCCATCGCATTCATAGGCGTCGGCGAAAAGGTTGGTGACTTCGAGACATTCGACCCGGAGAAGTACGTTTCCCGGCTGCTCGGGTTCCCTGACTTGGGCTCTTTGATGGAGCGCATGCAGGACTTGGCAAAGGAAGCGGATTTCGGTGCCGAGGACCTCATGAGCGGTGAGTTCACCCTCCGCACTTTCTACAAGCAGCTCGAAGCCCAAAAGAAAATGGGCTCGATGGGCAAGATTCTCGAGCAGCTCGGCCTCAGTGCGAAAGTGCCCAAGGAGCTGGTCGAGGAGTCCGAGACAAAGATGGCCGCGTTCAAGATAATCATGGACTCAATGAGCAAAAAGGAGCTCGATGACCCCGACGTAATCAACAAGCAGCGCATCGTCCGCATCTCAAAAGGCTCCGGCCGCACGGAACAGGAAGTGCGCGAGCTCCTCAAGCAGTTCAACATGGCGAAGAAGATGATGGGCAAGCTCAAGAAAGGAAAGCGCCTGCCCAAGAACATGGATAAGATAATGAAGCAGCTCGGGGGGATGCAATGACTGGATATTCAAGCAAGCGCACCATACTCATGGGCAAGGAGGCCTGTGACAATTGCATAGGCAGGCAGTTCAGGCACTCGTTCAGCGGCTACTCTAACGCCGAAATCGGTGCGGCTGTCAGGCAGGCATCCTCAGCCAAGGAAGCGCTCGCCCTTTTGGAGAAAGGCGTCACACCAGCGCCTCCAGGGTGCGCTTATTGCGGCACCACTATCCAGCGCATCCCCGAACTCACAAGCAAAGCGCTCGAGATAATCGCGAACTATGACTATGACTCGTTCCTTGTCGGCGCACGCATACCCAAAGAGCTCGTGTCTGCAGAGGAAACCATGTGGGAGGAGGTCGGTGCGCAGGACAGCGAGACCCTCAAGAAAGAGCTCGTCCGCACAATCGGGCTCGCCATCGAAAAGAAGACGGGCAAGGACGTGAGCTTCGAGGCGCCAGACATCACAATACTCACGGACTTCATCGAAGGCAAGGCATCACTCAACATCCACTCATTCTTCATTTACGGCCAGTACCAAAAGACCGCGAGGCTGCCCCAAACAAAGTGGTGGTGCATGCGCTGCCGCGGGCGCGGCTGCCCCGAATGCGGGTTCCGCGGGAAGCTCTACGACGAAAGTGTTGAGGAGCTGGTGGGCGTCCCATCCCTGAAGGTAACAGGCGGCAAAAAGGAGAAGTTCCACGGCTCCGGGCGGGAGGACATCGACGCAAAAATGCTCGGATGGCGCCCATTCGTGCTCGAGATTGAGAAGCCCATACGAAGGCATTTGGACTTCGATGCGCTGACCAAGGACATTAATTCATCTGCGGAAGGCAAGATAGCGGTCCAAAAGCTCCGCAAGTCATCCCGCGAGGAACTGCGCTTCCTGAAGGCCGTGCGCCACGAAAAGACGTACGAGGCAATCATTGAGTGCGAGAAGCCTTATGACAAGACCGCGCTCTCCAAAATCGAGAAAGCCCTTCTGGGTGCGACCATTGAGCAGCAGACCCCCGAGCGCGTCATGCACCGCCGCGCCGACCTGGTCCGCAAGAGAAAGGTAATCACACTATCCCTCAGTCCTGTTTCAGACACAGAGCTCCGCGCCGAAATACGCACCGAGGCAGGCACATACATCAAAGAGCTCGTGTCCAGTGACGGTGGCCGCACCAAGCCGGCATTCGCTGACTGGCTCGGGAACTGTAAGATTAAAGAACTCAATGTCCTTGAAATACACGGAGAAAAGGAGCTGATGCAATGATAGGCGCTTTGGTAGCACTCGTTGGCACCGCGATAGCGGCGTACACAGACTTCACAACCACTTACATCCCTGACAAGCTCAACTACGCGATGATAGCCATTGGCCTTGCGTATGTCTGGCTCTCATTCCCGGTTCCCGAGGCAATAAGCTTCACCGCCATCGCGGCAGCCGTCTTCATCGTTGGCCTTATCCTCTACATCTTCGGCCAGCTTGGCGGGGGCGACGTCAAATTGTTCACCGCACTCGCATTGTTGCTGCCGCAATACCCTGTGGACATTGCACAGATCAATTTCTTGGGCCCGCTAGTCGCACCATACCCTCCGGTGGTCTCAATATTCTTCGCCGCAGCCGTAATCTCAATGGTCTTTGTCCCTCTAGGCTATTTGAACAAGCTGTACCACGACCGCAAGCGCATCAAGAGCCTCCAGAAGAAAATGAGCCATGGCATCATGTACTCTGCCGCGACCATCCCCGTCTTCTACATCTGGTCCCTGTTCTCTGTCCGCGCCTTAATCATAGCGCTCCCGATAATGCTTGGCGCATTCACACTCGCGTTCAAGGGAGACATCCTTGAGCGCTACATCGCGAAAAAGAAGAAGGTCAAGGACCTGAACGAGGACGATGTCCTCGCTTTGGAGCTGATGTCCGAGAGCATCCAAAAGAAGCTTGGTGTTGGCATGAGAAAGACATTCTTCGATAGTGAGCTAAAGGCAATCAAGGCCCGCGCGAAAAAGAACAAGGTCTCAACCGTCCTCGTAGCAGAAAACCTCCCGACATTCGGCCCTTTCATCCTTGCTGGCCTCTTGCTGACGCTGCTGTTCGGTGACGCTTTCCTCTGGCTCGTGTTTGCTTAGACGCTGATGCTCGCCCGCCCCAAAGAGAACTTCTTGCCCAAAAACTGCTCTGTTACCAGTGCATTAGTCTGCGCGTGGCCTGTTACTTCTGAGACGCTTATCTGCGATTCGCCTGCCGCAAGCCCCATGAATGGTATTAGCTGGTCCGCAGCCCACTTGTCCACAGCACCGCTTTCCTTGAGCAGCTGCGCTGCCGCCTCAGTGCCAACGTCCTCGGCACGCACCCCCCTTTCCCCCAGGGCACTGGCCCCTAGAACTGAGTGCTCACACTCCTTCCAGACAAGGATCCCGCTGCCAACGCAGCCGGTATCAACATATTCCACGCCAATCTTCGGCGTCACCCGCAGGCGCTCGTACAGCTTCAGGCGGCAGGCTTTGGCCTGCCTGTCCGCCACCTTTGACTTAACGAGGTCACCGGACGCGATGCTGATGCCCTTGACTGCCATCACCTTGCCTGCGTCCCCGAGGCTTAGTGGCTTTAGCTTCCCTGGCTTGAGCACGCAGTCCACGACAGCCCCACCCCTTGGGTAGAACCCGTGCTTGCTCACATTAACATCAACACCATAGCCCATCCTTGCCAGCAATGGTGCTAGCACATGCTTTGTGTACTCAACCGGCGGTGCCCACTTGCCCCAAGTGCCCCCGCCGCGAAGCGACACATGCACTTCTTTCTTGGCAGCAGTCCCTGCGATAAGCAGTGCTTGCAGCACCAGCCCCAACGAGCCCGCAGTCGTGACTCTTGCGCTCACGCTGCCGCCGTGCACCTTGCCCGGCTTAAATTTTAGCTCCTTTGACCCGAGCACGTTGCCCTCAACGTGCGCATCACACAATTCACCAACAGCGCCCACGGCAGTGATGTGCTGCTGCTTCAGCCCTGGCCCGGGCCTTCCCGCGCGGATGTTCTTTATTTCCACCGCTTCTCCTGTGACAGCACTAAGCCCAACAGCAGTGCGTATTATTTGCCCGCCACCCTCACCACGCGAGCCATCAATCGATATCATCATATCACCGACATCATGACCGAGAGCACCGCGATGTACACCGCACTGACACCAAGCGCTATTGGCACCAGTTTCTTGACAGCGTGCTTGCCTCCCGCGAGATAAAGCGTTGCCAGGTGCCCGAAAGCAAACGCCCCAAGAATGGCAGTGCTGATGCCCATCGCGGCAGTGGTGGCACTGATCTTCCCCATGCTAACGAGCAGCGCCACGGTGGCAACTGTTGAAGCAGAACTGATTATCCCGCCGAAGAACACGGTAACATAGAACATTTCCGGCAAGTAAACCTGAAGCACTTCAATCGCTATCATAATGACAAACAATTTGATTGCAAGCTCAACCGCCTTCGGCACCTTGAACGGCGACTCCACCTTTATGCGACCGACGTTCTTCGCCTTTGACAGGCCATGGAACCCAAGCCCAATTACAATGGCGGCACACGCGGCTATTGGGAACACAAGGTATCTTGCCGCAACCGGCGCGAATATCGCTGCGATGATAAGGTTCCTGGCGAACGTGCTCCCACTCGTAACCAGGTAAGCAGCGGGCAACAAATCCCTCCCCTTCTTTTTCAGTGTTCCGGGCAATGTGAGCGTCATGGCCGTCGTGCTCACTAGCCCGCCAAGCAGCGCCATGAGCCCAATCTCCTTCTCAGCAGAGAAGTACCTCGACCCGACGAAGCCCAGGAGGTTGATTATGGAGATGAGCACCACCAGCAGCCATACCGCGAACAGGTCTATTTGCGCTCCCATAAACGGGATCGTTTCCGTAGGCAGCAGCGGGTAGACTATCCCAACAACCGCGAGGAACTCCAAAAAGTCGAGCAGCTCCTTGTCATTAACCTTGTCAACAAGCGCGTGCAGCCTTTGCTTCGCAAACAACACTATCGTAACAGCGATGGTCACGAATATCGCTTGCGAGTACATGCCATAAGCCACAAGCGTTCCCATGCCATAGGCAAGAAGCAGCGCGATGCAAGTTGTTAGCCCAACAGCCTTGAACCTAATCATGTTCCCGGCATACAATATGACCGTGAACAGAGTTATCGCCCCGAACCCCAGGACTACCTGCAGCTCTGACCCTGTGGCTTCAGCAAAGAACACAAAAAGCGCACCCAAAAGCGATACCAAGGCAAAGGTCCTTATCCCAACCATTTCCTGGTGCTTTGTGTGCTCGCGCTCCATTCCCATGAGCGCGCCTATGGCAAGTGATATCAGCACTTTTTCTACGAATGGCCAGCTTATGAGAAGCCCGCTCATTTCTTCTTACCTTCCTTCATTGCTTTGAGGAACGAGGCTGTGGTATCGCGGATTTTCGCGTTGTCCTCTATCGCGGTACCCACCTGTATTGCGTCGGCACCCGCCCTGACAACGGCGCCCGCAGCATCAGCTGTGCGCACCCCGCCTCCAACAATGTACGGCACGTCAATTGCCTTGCGCACCGCGGCAATCATGTCAAGGGGCATGTGCCCTTCAGCCGGGTTCGAGCCGGCGTCCGTGAGTATCAGCCTATTGCCCATGTATTGCCCTGCCAGCGCGAGTGCCGCAGCGATTGAGGGCTTGTGCCGCGGGACGAGGTTGACGTCAGCAACCCATCCCACAGTCCCGCCGGGCTCGACAACAATGTACCCTGTGGGCATTGCCTCTATACCCATGCGCTTTATGACCGGTGCGCCAGTGGTCTGCGCCATCGCGGTCCAGTAGGCGTTCCTTGAGTTGAGGAGTGAATAAAAGTATATTGAGTCAGCGTACTTTGTGATGGACGAGCTGTTCCCCGGGAAAATGTTCACAGGCACGTCGACCGTTTCCTTGATGAGCTTCGTGGTCTCATCCATTAGGCCGCCCTGTGCGCCTATGCTCCCGCCGACCAAAATAAGCTGTGACCCTCCTTCGACAGCGGCTTTTGCCGCCTTGGCGGCTGCTTCGGGTGATGCGTGGTCGCACGGGTCAATGAGTATGAAGAGCATGGGCTCCTCTCTCCCAACATGGTCGTTGATGTATGCCTCTACCTTACCTATCTTCATGGGGCTCACGGGGCTTATTAGGGGGCTTGCCCTTATATATCTTAACTCCTTTATTCGGCTCTATGCGCATACTCGTTACGGGTGCGAATGGCTTTGTAGGGGCCCGCCTGGTGAAAGAGCTGGCCAAGGAAAATGACGTGCTTGCGCTGTGCCGTTCGAAGCCAGACCTCCCGGCGAAGTTCGTGAAAGGCGACTTGCTTGACGACAAGGTAATCAGCACCCTGCGCCGGCTCACATTCGACGTTGTCTACCACCTGGCCGCCAACACTGATGAGAGCGACATGGGCATGTGGGACGTGAATGTCGAGGGCACCAGGCGCTTGCTTGAGGCGTGCAAGAACAAGAATCTCACTCGCTTCATTTTCATGTCCTCCTCCGGCGTGCTCGGCGAGACAAATGAGCCCGCGAAAGAGGACGACCCCTACAATCCCCTTACCCATTATGAGAAATCCAAGGCCGAGGCCGAGCGCCTCATCATGGACTATAAGCTAAAGCACCAAATCCCTTACACAATCCTCCGCGCCCCTATCATTCTCGGCCCAAACGATTACTGGCAGCAGATATTCAAGGCCGCGAAGTCAAAGTACCCCATGGTAGGCAAGGGCGACAACTACTTCCACGTTGTCTACATTGATGACGTCATCCAGGCACTCACTCTCGCGATGCAGCCCATTGCCCGCAACAAGATCTATCACGTTGCCGGTCCCGACCCTCACACTTACCGCGAGACCTATGAGCTCATTGTTAGCACGCTCGGCGCAGAGATGCCCGAGCGCACCATACCTGTTTTCGCCGTGAAAGCCGCCGCGCTCGCGCACGAGCTACACTCCAAGGCAATGAAAACCAAGCCCCGCGTGACCCTCATGCGCTCCAGCATCGACCGCCTGGTGCGCAACCGCATCATTGACATCACGAAGGCTGAGCAGCAGTTGGGCTACCAGCCCAAGTACACCCTGAAGAAGGCGCTGAAGAAGACGGTTAAGGAGCTGGGCGTGTGATAGCCCTCGTGATAAACATCATCATACTCCTGGTAGCGCTGATTATTCTCCTTAGGAGCGCGGACTTCTTCATCGAAAGCGCCTCGAGCATCGCCCGCCACCTTGGCGTGAGCGAACTCCTCATATCACTAACCCTCGTTGCCTTGGGCACATCGCTCCCCGAGCTCGGCGTGGCCGTTTTTGGCTCAATGGGCGGGCATCCTGAGCTCGCGTTAAGCAGCATCATCGGGTCAGCGATATTCAACGTATGCATCGCTGTTGGCATTGTGGCACTGTTCATTGAGATAAAGGTGTTCGACAAGCAGATGATATTCCGCGATTGCGTCATGCTCCTTGGGACCTACACATTACTGTACATCGTCATCGCGACAACGGGCATCGATGCTGTTTGGGGCACGATCTTCCTGCTGCTCTACTTGTTCTACCTCTTACTGCTGTACTTGGACCGCCACAAGAACAGGCTGCGCTCGCGCGAGCCGACAATGAAGAACGATTACCTCATCGCCGCGGCAGCCATCCTTGGAATTGCCGTGGGCTCGCACTTCACTGTTGAGTCCGCTGTTGCCATCGCAACAATCCTCACTCTCCCCCACTGGCTTATTGGCGCCACCATAGTTGCCGTGGGCACCAGCCTACCGGAGCTCGTTGTTTCTCTCATGGCGCTCAAGAAAAAGAAGTTCACGATAAGCATCGGCAATGCCATCGGAAGCAACACATTCGATATCCTGGTTGGCCTGGGCATTGCGGGCATCATCTCCCCAATCGTGCCCTCGTTCGCCGCTGTGCTCCCTGACTTCATCTTCCTTTTTGCCGGCACAATGGT
>JAUVIW010000063.1 GCA_030592525.1 archaeon | reverse complement strand
TGCTGCTGCGCAGCCCGCCGCGCCGATGGCTCAGCCGGCCGCAACACCTGTTCCGGAAGCTCAGCCCGTGACATCAGCTGCACAGCCCGTGACACTCGCACAGCCAGCTGCAACACCTGTTCCAGTAGCACAGCCAACCTTGCCTACTCCTGCTGCGCCAGCGCCGCAGCCTGGCCTTGGCACGCCGAACCTGGCTCCCGAGCCAACGGCTATGCCCTCGTCAATGGCTCCCCCTGCTACAATGCAGGCAACCCCCGGCACACCCCAGGTCCCGGTGGTACAGCAACAGAAAAAGATGCCAATCAAGTGGATTGCAGTTGCTATCGTAGTGTTCTGCGTCGTCCTATTGGCCGGCATGTTACTTACTGGCTTCATCCAGATTTGAGGCTTGCTCATCAACAGGAGCCGTAGCGCTAGCCGCGTACTTCTTCATGTCGACCTCGACCATGCTCGATGCCTGGCTCTTGTCCAGGCTGATGCCAACAATCTGCTCGCTCGACTGTATCATCGGGTTGTTGTGCGTGATGACAATGAACTGGCACAGCCTGGCCCTCTTCTGTATCATGCCAGCGAGCTTGTTTGAGTTCGCCTTGTCCAGCGCCGCGTCAGCCTCATCAAGCACGTAGAACGGCGACGGCTTGTATGCCTGAATAGCGAACAGGAACGCGATAGCAGTAAGCGTCTTCTCGCCACCGCTCATTGAGTCAATGTGCTTTATTTTCTTCCCGGCGGGCCGCGCCTCAATCAATAACCCGCCATCGAACGGGTCGTCCTCGTTCTGCAGCTTGATTGTGGCGAACGCGTCATCAGCGTTAGGGAAGAACTCCTTGTACATGTCCAGGAAATTGCCCTTGATGCTGGTGTAGGCATCCATGAACACATCCTTCCTGCGGAGCTCAATCTCCTCCATCATCTGGAGGACTGCGCCCTTCTCTTCCTCGAGCTTCTTGCCCTTGTCCTTGAGTGTGTCCACTTGTGTCAAGTACTTCTCGTACATGTCCACGGCCTTCAAATTGATTGGCTCAAGCCGGATCATTTTTGTGGTCAGGCTCTCTATTTCCTGCTTCATCTCGTCAATGGCCATGTCAAACTCGACTAGCTCGCGGTTCTCATCGAACTCCTTGCGCAGGTCAGTGTACCTCGTCTCGAGCTTGGCCTTCTCTATGTTCATCTCGTTGTACTGCGACTGCCTGACCTCGAGCTGCCTTTGTACCTGCCCGCGGCTCTCCGCGAGCGCACGGACCTCGCCCTCGGAAGCCTCGCGACTCTCTATGAGCCCGCGGATGCTTGAGGAAATCCGCTTCTCCTCCTCGAGCTTTTCCTTCAGGCCGGCACGCGTTTCCTCGTCGAGCTTCCTGAGTTCATTGACCTCGTTCCCCGCGCTCTCGATGAACTCGGTGTTAGCCTTCTTAGTGTTATTGAGCTGCTGCTTCTTCGCTGAGATGACCTGGCTTATTTCAGAGCGCAGGCTGTTGGCCTGGATTGCCACTTCTGAGCGCGTGTCCCTCACTGTCTGCAGCCCGCGCTGCATTTCGTTCAATCGGTCGGACACCTTTTTCGCTTCAGGTGAGTCCATTTTCTCCCTGACAGCCTCCTTCTTTTGCTCCATCTCGCGGATGGATGCGTTCATTTCCTTGAGCACGCTGTCCTGCTGGATGAGCTCGTTCTTGAGCTCGGCTATCTGCGACTCTGCCTGCGCGCTCTTGCTCTCGTGCTTCTCCGAGAACCCTTTGTATTCTCCAAGCCTTCCGTCCATCTCGCGCACGAGGACCTCCTGCTCCTTTATCTTCAGCTCCACTTCGCCCTTGAGCCCGCGAATCCCGTTCATCGCTCCGCGCAAGTCCTCAAGCTCGGACAGCAAGGCCTTCTTTTTCTTTTCGTACTTCTCGAGCCTTGCCTTCAGCTCGTCAACCAGCTTTATCTCATGCTGCGTGAGCGTGCCGTGCTTGAACCCGCCTGTCACCGCGCCGGATGACTCTGCGAGGTCGCCGTCCAGGGTGGCCATGCGGCACGTGCCGTAGCCAATCTCCTTGGCGATGTCAATGCTCTTGACGATAACGGTCTCGCCGAACACGTACGAGAACGCATTGAAGTATTTCTTGTCGAACTTCACAAGGCTTATCGCGAGGTCCACGGCCCCTTCGTGCCTGAGCGCCTTTTCTGCCTGCTCTGACACGTCCATGAACTTTATCTTGTCAAGCGGAATGAACGTTGTCCTGCCAAGCTTCTTTTGCTTCAGCCACTTGATTGCCTGCGTGGCCGAGTCAGAGTCATCTGTCACGATGAAGTGCATCCTTGCGCCGGCAGCGGTGTGTATCGCGTTCGCATACTCCGGGCTGAATTCACACAGGTCCTCGATGCGCCCGATAATCCCCTTGAGGTCATTGTTGCGCGACGCAGCCATCACGGAGTCACTTGCCGTGTTCCCTGTCATATGGCGAATGGTCGCGACCTTTGACTGCAGTGAGTGGTACTTTTCCCTTGACTCATCGAGCTTGGCGTTCAATTGCTCGTACTCGCGGTTCAAGTCCTTCTCGGCCTTGTACTTTTCGTCCAAGTCATTCTGGTGCCCGCGCCCATCGCGCTTCAGCGACGCAAGGTCACGTGAGTATTGCCCGTGCTTCTGCTCCACCTCAACAGTGCGCGCGTCACTGGCCTGCTTCTGCTCTGTGGTGTCCGAGACGCTGAGCTTGAGCACGCTTATCCTTTCCCTTATCTGGTCGACCGTGCTCTTCAAGCCATAGAACGAGTCCTTCTTTGCGCTGATGTCACTGTTCATGTCCTCCAGCTGCTGTGCGATGTCCCCGACCAGGAGGTTCTTTTCCTTGAGCTCGTCCATGAACCCATTAAGCTCTTTTTCGAGCTCTGCTACGCGGCTGTCGTACGTCTTCTTTTCCGCATCGAGTGTTTTCAGTGACTCTTTCTTGTCAACCGTGTCCTTTTCCAATTGGACAAGCTCCTTTTCCTTGGCTTTTATCTCGTCTTTGGCCTTGTTGATGTCTGACTCGCGGTTGGTGATGCGCTCCTGTGTTATTTGGAGCTGTGACTTTGTCTGCTCGATTTCCTTGCTTATCTCGAGCTGTTCCTTCTCCCCTTTCGACAGTATCTCCCTGTTCAGCTCGTCGAGCCTGTTTTGCAGGTTCGTGAGTGAGGCACTTATTTTGCTCACCTGCTCGGATAGCCCGTCGACATCTCCCTTGGCCTTGAACACTTTGTCTGTTACTGTATCGTATTTTCCCTTGATGTCAGTGAGGTCCTTGTGGATGATGGCGTGCTTGAGGTCCCCCTTCTTTTTCTCGAACCGTGTGTACCTGAGCGCCTGGTCGCGCTCCTTCTTTATCTCGCCAAGGTACCCCTTGCGCTCGTAGAGTATGATGTTGGCTTCCTTGATTTTTTCCTCGACCTTCTCGAGCTCGCGGATGGCCTTTTCCTTTTTGTCGTTGTACTCGCTGATGCCGCTGATCTCGTCGATGACCTCGCGCCTCTGTCGCGGCGTCATCTGTATGATTGCGGTGACGTCGCCCTGCATAACAAAGTTGTGGTTCTCTGCAGGGATGTTCATTGATGCGAGCAGCTCGACGACCTGTGACTTTGTCGTGCGCTTGCCGTTGAGCCTGAAGACGCTTGAGCCCTTCTTGTCGATGCACCTGCTGACGAGGTACTTCTCGCCGTCGGAGCGGAGCGTTACCTCGACTTCCGCGTCCCCTGTTTTCGAGGAGTGGTGCACCAAATCAGTCAATCGGCCGGCGCGCATTGTCTTCATCGACCCGGCGCCCAGCACGAACAGTAAGGCATCTAGGAAATTGCTTTTTCCGGAGCCGTTCGGCCCGATGACAGTAGTGAACCCGTCGACGAACGGGATAACCGTCTTGCGGAAGGACTTGAAGTCCCTGAGCTTGAGTTTTTCTATTTTGCCCATAAGCACACCAAAAGCAGTCTCGTTCCGATAACTAAGTTTCTCTGGCAGGCAATAAAAAGGTTTCCTGTGCAGGCTGCCGCCTACACTGCATTTTGCTGCTTTTTGGCCCTGGCTGGAGGCTGTTAGTTAAAGGAAAGCCGAACAGCCCACCCAGCCAAGAGAGAAAACGAGGCTATGCCGTCTTTCCTTCGAGAATTCGGTGTATCCGTCCCTTGTTCCAAAGGTCTACAGGGCGGACAAGGTTATGTTTTGTGCAAAAGTGATATATAACGCTTTCGGTCAATTGTCTACTGTGATATTGCGTTTGCACAGCCACCTGCCTTTACTTACGGAAAGGGTTTTACGCTGAACAAACGTCCAGATACAACCGATATAGTTATATATTCGTTTGGTTTATTACTATATAGGTGATCGTATCACCATAAGAAAAACAGTATGAAAAGAGGGGGCGGCGATCCGGCTCACCCGGCCAAAGGGGATAACTGCACGAGGTCGATACCCCCCTCCCCATTCCAGGCTCGTTAACGTGAGTTCTGCGTCTCAATAATCCCTGCCACCACGATGCCTACTACCACTGCAGCCGCAAAGCTCTCCCTCACAGGGAATGCGAATGCCACCATGCCCAGGAAGCCAATGGTGCCCAATGCTAAAGCGCGCTTCATGCTGAAAACAAACGCATTCTTTAAATAAAAAGCTGCCCCAAACAAAGCCGCAGGGGTGCGTTGCCTAGCTAGGATAGGGCGCTGGCCTCCTAACCGGTAACGGTCTCGATGACTGTAACTTCACTCCGACCTTTCGGGGGATGAGGATGTGAACAACCGAGGAGAGAGCCAGATCTCGGGGGTTCAAATCCCCCCGCACCCGCTCAACCCTTTTTCGCCTGCTAGGCACAAAAGCGTTACCCCGGCAATCGCTTCGCGATTTGCCAGGTGACGGATACAATCTTGCCCGCCTAGAGGCGGGCACATGCGCCTCCGGCGCTGTTTTTGGCTGAGCTTTTGCGCCGAAGGCGCGAAAAGGTCGGTATGATGCCACCCGCACCCGCCACAGCGTCCCTAGGGGGAACCAAGGTGTCCCATCTGTGGATTACCGTCGTTTCGACGGCGGTAATGGAAAAGCGTTGATGGGAAAGCCCTAAATTGAAACCCGTTCAAACCCTTGTTCCTTTACGTTTGGCGTGACTCACCTAATCCGTTTAAACGAAAGCTTTTTAAATGAAATATGCGTTGTTTCTGGTATCAGGAGGTGTCTCCAAAATGAATTTCAATTTTGAGATAAATGAGTACTTCGGGGCTGTCGTCCTTATCGTAGGCTTGCTCTACGTGTTGAACGACCTGGCACTATTCGTCATGCCCGTGAACATCTGGCATTTATTGGTGTTCCTATTGGGTCTGGCTGTGACTCTCGAAGCTCTCATGAGCAAGAAGAAGCGCAGGTAAATTCATTGTGGGGGTGTTTAGCCCCCCTCAACCCTTTTTCAATCCGCACCCAGCGGGATTCTCCAATCAATATATAGTACTATAGATACAACTATGCTTCCAGTGGGGTCGTAGTATAACCTGGATTATTATGGCGGTCTCCAGAGCCCATTTAGGTGGGTGAAGATAGCCGTTGATGGGAGTTCAAATCTCTCCGACCCCACCTACTGATAATATGTTAGTCTCTGTTCTGTATTCATCCGACTCTCCGGCACCGGATGGCGCGTGCCGCGATGCTGGGACGGCAATCGCCAACGCTGGCTATGAATTGCTCATTATGCCAGGCGACGGCATGCCTTTGATTGCTAAGGCGTACAAGGCCGCCGGCGGAAAAAGGATAACAATGCTTTTCCCTGAGGGTGATGACTTTGGCACTGGGCATGTGGACCAGTACCGTGGGTTGGCTGATGACCTTGTCACTGATTTGT
>JAUVIW010000009.1 GCA_030592525.1 archaeon | reverse complement strand
GAAATCGTTTTCACGCTAAAGTCGTATGACGACACCAATACCCTTATTGACACGGAGACCGTGAGCTCAAAGGGCTCCCAGCCCGACCTCGAAAAGGGCCAGTACCTTGAGTGGATTGTGCGCTTCAACCCGAGCTCGAACCCGCACAGCTCCATGCTCGGAGCGGTCTGGCTTGAGGCAGAGCCCGCGCCGTTCGAGATTGAGGCTGTTATCGGCATCCAAGTCGTCGAGAAGGAGAATGTCGTGTGGTACGCGAAGGACTCCATTTCCCCGGGCCAGCTGATAGAGAGCTATGAGTGGGACTTCGGCGACGGCACCGATACTTCTGACAAGGGCATTGTGATACACGCTTACGCGACCGACAACGTGGGCTTGGACCCCTATGACCTGAAGCTGACGGTATCCGATGACCTGCCGTCATCGGACTCCATAACCATTCCAGTGGAGGTGATTGACGCATGAAGCGCCTTTTCGCCTTAATGCTCCTGCTGTCAATAGCGCTCGCCGCACCGACAGCTGCGGACATTGCTGACACTGCGGTGAAGGTAAGCGAGATAACGCCTTTCGACGCTACCGGCTCTTCAGGTGACTTGGTGCAGTACACGTGGGTTTGGGATGATGGCGACAGCGATACCTCAAACTACTGGGCCGAGAAGGTCACCATCGTGCCGCCCTACACATCCGTTGTTGGCCTGCACATAGGCTGCGTAGACGACATGTACATCACCAGCCACCCGGACAACTACGAGGCTGTTTTGGGGGGCCCCGACTTCGAGACAATCGCCTCCGCAGTCGTAGCGGGCCAGGTAGTGGGTGTGAAGCCGGGCCTCGTGAGTGACATGCGTTGGCTTTTGGCCAGTGTCGATGGCTTCCAGTCAAAGGTCTATTCATTCAAGTGCGATGACTTGGGGCACGTGAACACTGACATGGATTGGGTGCCAACCTTGGGCAATGAGATAACCGCGCTTGGCTACCTCCCACCTAGCGGCATTTGCATGGGTGGCGAGTGCATTGCCGGCGGCCAGATGATTGCGGGCACAAAGGACGCGGCCAACCAACACTCCCTATTCTACAACGGTATCAAGGCAAAGCCTCCGGACTATGAAAAAGTGGCTCCGCAAGGCACCCAGGTAATGTCGTGGGCGCCACCAAATTCAATCACTTCAATAGAGACTTACCGCAATGCGCTTTCTGGCGTGTGGGTTGCCGTGGTAGGCAGCGGTTCCCCCCCTAAACTCGGCTGCTATGACAATGGCTGGGCTGCATACAACGAGTTTTCCGTGCCTGGCTATGACGTGCTTGACGTAGGTGAAGTGACCACAATGCACACGGGCACCAAATGGTTTGCTGTTCCGCCAATGAACCCGCCGGGTGAGCTAATCGTGGCTTCAGCCAAGTTTGATGGCGTGTGGACGGCGAAGCTGCACCGCGCATCCTTCCCGTCGGAAAACCCGAACTGCGCTGCGATAGCCGGCTCGTTTGTTGAGTACCCGATTGTCCCGCTCGCAAAGATACATGACATTACGGTGAAGCCAATTGACGGCTCGCTCTGGATAGCGGGCGAGACGCCTGCCGGGGAAGCGCGCGTGTTTTACTCCCCGTCAGCCGACCCCGCGACAGCGATGTGGCTGGACATGGGTGAGTTCCGCGACGCCGGAGGCGCAGTGCCCAATGTCGCTAATTCCATAATGTACAACAAGGTTGATGGCCTGATGTACGCCGGCACCGGCTCAATGGAGGCACAGGTCTTCAGGGGCCTGCTTTCGCCGCTCGCATCGCATTCCTGGTTCGAGCCCGGCTCTTACGGCTGCACGCTGACAGCGTCCGAGGCCTCGGGCGCGTTGGATGTTGATGACTTCACTGTCACTGTCGCGGGCCGCCTCGCGCAGCCCGGCATTGTCGTGAAGCGCGGCAAGCTCCTGACATTCGTTGGCTCCTACTCAACCATTGAGTCAGGTGCGATAACCAGCTATGCCTGGGACTTTGATGACGGCTCCACCGGAACCGGTGAGGTCGTGGAGCACAAGTACGATGACAAGGGCAAGTACTATGTGGAGCTCACTGTGAGCGATGATGACGGCCACTCTGCTGTCTCCCACTTTGTTGTCTTGGTGGGCATCCCTCCTGTCGCGAAAATGTCTGTGGACCCGCGCGAGCCCGAGGCCAAGGACTTGGTCACGTTCGACGCCTCCGAGTCCTACGACAGCGATGGCACCATTGAGTCCTATGAATGGGTGTTCCCAAACAAAAACTCTTGTGCAGGTGTTGGCGTGCTGAGTGACGTTTATCCTGTTGAGAGAGTCGCGTGCCCTGTCCCTGCTGACAGCAAGGCGTGCTACGAGTTCCACGAGCCGTGCACTTACGACGTTGTTCTTACAGTGACCGATGATGACGGCCTGCCGGACGAGCTTGGTGTCAAGCAGGTGGTCCACACTCGCGGTGTTAAGAACAAGGTTTGGGACCTCGCTGTCGACGCAACAGCCACTTACGACACGCGCGTCGGCAAAATGACGCGGGTGCCCATTGAAGTAAAGAACAACGGCCTAATCGAGTCACCTGATTTTGTTGTGTGCGTTGAGTCCACTGTGCCGACCGGCATTTTCAGCACGCTGCAGTGCTCTGAGCAGTCCAGCAGCCTTGCTGCGGGACAGGGCACTGTTGTTGAGCTCCCTGTGTGGATACCGTCGTGCGTTGGCGCTGCTGAAACTTGCACCGTGACACTCAACATTGGCATTGACTACAACGAGGACTTTGTGTTCATAACGCCGGGTGCCATCCGGGTTGAGGGCCTTGGCGCAAGTGGAAACAACAAGCAGGCAATCACCGTGAACATCGGCAAGGCACAGGAGATTGGCACCGAGGTACTCACGCCTGAGTTCCCTGAGCTCGCGCTATTGTTCGCGTTGCTTGTCGTGCCGTTCATCGCGTACCGGAGAATGAAGCGCTAGATCTCATCTGCGAGAAGCAAGGGCATTGAGTAGTTCTTCCAGTCGTCTATTACCAGCCTTGGGCACGCCGTGATGACATAGGCATCAAGCGCCAGCTGCAGCAGCGAGTCAGGTGTAATTAGGTCCATCACTATGATGCATGACTCGAACCCCTTGGCGTGCAATCGCTCGGCAATGCTCTTGGCCTCGGCATCGTTGCGCTGCCCGGGCTTTGATGACACAATGATTCCAAAGCGCTTTGCATCATTCGCCTTTGTCATGCGGAGTGCCTTGTCCTTGAGCCATTTGTCTGCGCTTATTTCTTCCACTTCGCCTGTGAACGGGTCCGCGCGTATCACGCGCCTCTTGGTGTAGTACGCAAGCCCTATGGGGTGGAACCTGCCTGAGCCAATGAAAAGGAATGCGTCGCACTCGACGCCCTTCGCCCCTGAAAAATCGCAGCCCAGCACCTGGCCCTCGTACGTGCATCTCTTGCCCTTGGGAATGAGAAACGCGCTCTTGCCTGCGTTGCGCAGTATCTTTATTGCTTCGCCTATCTCGCGCACGTGCTGCACTGTTGTCGCGACACAAACCGTGCCCGGCAGCAGCGGCAGGGCGGCGTCAACAGCCTTGCCCATTTTGACATCGTGGGCCCACTCCTCATAGACCACGCGCTCGTCATTGAGCAGGGGCGCGTGCGCTATGTGCAGTGTTGTCGCGCCGTTTTCGAACCGGAGGTCGCATGCGCCGAAGCAGGGGTCCCCCGAGACAATCGGCTCGAACCCGGCGGCGGCTAGCTCTTTGCATATCTCAAGTGCTTTGGGCTTGAGGCCCTCGGGCATTTGCACGAGGACCTTTTTGTTGCCTTTGGATTCAAGCTCACTTAGTGCTCTTTGGCTTAGCATCGCTGAGCTCCCTTGTGCGTATAGAGCAGCTTGTGGGCAGCTTTGCTACTGTCTTCTTGAGCGCGGCCATTGCTGTTTCAGCGTCCTTCTTGCTTTTGACCTTGACGCTGAAGACAATCTGGTTGCGCTTGACGCGCGCTGCCTTGCCCGTTGGCTTGCCGAACGAGTGGCGCATGCCTGTCTGCAGGCGGTCTGCTCCCGCACCGCTAATCATCGCGTTCTCCCTCATCACGTGGTGGGGATAGACGCGGATTTGGAAGTGGTACTCGTCCCGGCCTATGAGCTTTGCCAGCGTGCGCTGGACAACTATCCTGCATGCCTCGAGTGCGTTGTGCCTAATCTGTACGTTCTCGTTTGAGATGAGTGAGACCTGGTACTTGTAGTTCCCGGGCTTGCCCATGTCAAAGTGGATGACCTTGATGTTGGGCACACCGCGAATCTTCGCTTTCTTTACGACGCGCCTTGCGGTGCGCGTGTAAGCGTGCTTGTCAACAGCCTTGTAGCATCGTGCCGGCCTAAGTTTTGCCATTTACAATCACCGCCCCTTCCTGCCACGCGCCCTGCGGCCTGGCCGAGTCTTCTCAGTGCCGATGCCCTTCTTGTTGAGGCCACGGCCCTTGCGCGATGCGCTTGTCTTGCCGCGGTTCGCGCGCTTGGTGTGCTTGTTCGACGTTATCCATGAGACATCGCCGTCATTGGCGATGCTCGGGTGCTTGGGGTCCACGAGCAGCACTTCGAACCACTTGTGCTGGCCGTCCTCACAGATCCAGTAGCTGTTCAGGATTTCGAGGTTAGTGAACTTGCGCTGTGCCCTCTCCTCTGCAATCGTCTGCTTGCTCTTCTTGCGCGTCAGCTTTCTTGAGCCCATGCGCTTTGGCCTGCGCCCCTTCACTGGGTGGGTGTGCATGCCGCTTCCGCGTGTGACGCGGACGCGTGCGATGACGAAGCCTTGCTTCGCCTTGTACCCGAGCGCTCTTGCGCGGGGTATATTAGTAGGCTTGTCGAGCGTCTTGATGACCGGCTCTTTGCGTATTGCTATCAGGCGTGCCTTGTATTCAGGCGACTTGGTAGCGTATTCCTTGCGGAATGTGTCCTGGATATATTTGTATGCTCCCATTTGAACCATCTCCACGCAATCAGGTGTTACCCATCATCTGCGTGCATATGAATGCGTGCGTTATTTCCAAGCTTTGCCCTTTAAAAGGGTTTTGCTACCTGCCTGGCCTGCGGCGCTTCACGACCTTCTTCTTTCTTTTCATTGCCTGCATGTCGCTCGTGCCCTGGAGGCCAGTCCAGGGATTTACAGTCGTGTGCTCGGAAATCATGCTTTGCTTCTTGCCCTTCGGGATCCCAACCTGCGGCTGGTTGCCCTGTATCCACTGCTTGTACTTGTCCTTGTTCTTGCTGATGTGCGGGTGCAGGTGCTCGAGGGCCTGGCCAATGCTCCTCTCGTCGTTCTGGATGCCCTTGGCCAGAATCTGCTCATCATCCACTATGATTTTCTCTCCTTTGGCCACTTTCTTTTTTATGAGGTCAGCGAGTCCCATGCCTCTGAATACACACCAAGTGAATAAAAACATTTATACTGCCATGGGTATAATGGAGCCGTGGACTACTACGACCTTGTTACAGAAGCCCCCCACAGTGGATTCAAGCAGTCCAAGCACTCCCTAGCCATAAGGCGCGGCGGCTCCCTCGACGAGAACCGCAAGATAGTGCGCTCCAAGGCCCAAGTCCTTCTCAACCCCATTACCTCGGGCAAGCTCACAGTGGACTCCGCTGTCGTGGAAATCGCGAAGCAGCGTGGCGTTGCCATTGCCATCAGCTTCCGCCAGTTCCTCGTGGCCTCGCGCTTTAAGCGGGCCCGCCTTATAAGCGCTTACAGCAAGCTAATCCAACTCTGCTTAAAAATGAAGGTCCGTGTTATCCTGGTCTCCGACGCGCGTGATGCGTGGGAGGCTCGCGCTCCTGAACAGCTAATCGCTTTGGGTGTTCTCCTGGGCCTCAATCCCCAGCAGGCGAAGTGGGCTATCGCCAAAGCACCCGCTGCGCTCTTGAAGAGAGGGGGGGGTTATGCATGAAGCCGTTCCCTGCTGTGCTCAAGGAGCGCCGCCGCTACGCCGCGTTCAAATTCACCCTCGAAACACCTAAAACAGACGAAGAATGCTCCAAAGTCCTTAGTAACGCTGTTTTGACCTTAATCGGTGAGAAGGGCTTCGCTGAGGCGAATTTCAGCGTCATTGAGATAAGGCGTGGCAAGGGCATTGTTCGCTCCACGCACGACCGCTTGTACGACATGTTGGCTGCCATGGCTTTCATCAGCTCAGTGGCCGGTGCCAGAGCCAAATGCGACATCCTGTGCGTGTCTGGCACGCTGAAAACAGTGCGCCAAAGCAAAGTATTTAAATAGGCTTGCTTAAAATAGAAGCGTCTAGAGACAAGATAATTTTACAGTGGTGTTAAAGTGTACCCTGCTTCTTCCCAAGCTTACGACAGAGCAATAACAGTGTTCTCGCCGGATGGCCGCCTGTTCCAGGTGGAGTATGCGCGCGAGGCAGTAAAAAGAGGAGCTACTGCGATTGGAATGGTTTTCGATGGCGGCGGCTTGCTGGCAACAGACAAGAACGTCGGCTCGCGCCTTGTTAACGCAGACTCAATCGAGAAGATATTCAAGATTGATGACCACATCGGTGCCGCAACAAGCGGGCTCGTCGCTGACGCGCGACGCATCATCCATTACGCACGTGTTGAGGCGCAGCGTGAAAAGGTTGCGTACAATGAGCCCATGCACACCGAAGCCCTCACGAAAGAGGTGTGTGACTACAAGCAGCTGTTCACACAGTATGGTGGCATGCGCCCCTTTGGAACCGCACTCCTAATCCTGGGCATGGACGACAGCGGCGCAAAGCTGTTCGAGACCGACCCGAGCGGTGCGTTCTCAGAAGTCTTCGCTTCCGCAATCGGCTCAGGCAAGAAGGACGTCGAGGCTATTTTCGAGAAGGACTACGACAGGGAGATGGAGTTCGACACCGCAGTCAAGCTTGCGTACAAGGCGCTGAAGCATGTGGGTGACAAGAACACATCGACCGGCACCGTATCCATCCATCATGTGCAGTCAAAGGACCGCTCATTCAAGCGCCTTTCCGCCGACCAGCTCAAGAAAATCGTGGAGAAGAAAAAATGATTAGCCTTGACAAAGCAGTCATAGCGCGCCTGGTCTCGCACGGCCACCACTTCGAGATATTCGTGGACCCCGAGACTGCGTGGGATGTGCGTGACGATGACTCAATCGATGTCATGGAAGTCGTTGCGTCCGACGACGTGTACAAGGACGCCAGCAAGGCCGAGAAAGCAAGTGAGGAAACGATCAAGGAAGCATTCGGCACCGTAGCATTCACAGACATAGCAAAAAAAATCATCAAGAAAGGAGAAATACAGTTAACAACAGAACAAAGGCACGAGATGCAGAAAGAGAAGCACAAGCAAATAGTCAACATGATTGCAAGGGAGTCAATTGACCCGCGAACAAAGGCACCTGTCCCGCCAAACAGAATTGAGAAGGCGATGGGGGAAGCCAAAGTGCACGTTGACCCGTTCAAGTCCGCCAAGAGGCAGGCAGAGGAGGTCATCAAGCAACTGATGCCCATCCTGCCAATCAAAATGGCGCGTGCGAGGGTTGAAATCCACATCCCATCCCAGTTCGCAGCGAAGTGCTACGGATACCTACATGACTTCAACCGCGTTAGGGAGGAGTGGCTGTCAGACGGCTCACTCAGGATAGTTGTGGAGATTCCGGCTGGAATGCAATCAGACATTTATGATTATCTCAACAAGCAGACGCACGGCAGCGTTGAAACAAAGCTGCTTGAGACCATTTGAGTTAATGGCTTTTCTCTTTCAGGAGTAAAACATGCGTGAAGTAGTAATACCAGGCGAAAAGCTTTCAGAAGGGACGAAGCTGCACGCAGGGCAGGGAACGTACAAGGCCGATGATGGCGTGTACGCGAACACTTACGGCCTTATGAACAAGCGCGAGGACGCGGTCAGCGTTGTCCCGCTTGAAGGCAAGTACATGCCCCGCGAAGGCGACAAGGTTATCGGCGTAATTGAAGCCATACGGTTCGAGGCAGCGTTCGTGGACATAAGGTCCGCTTACAACGGCTACCTCCCATTGGACGGGCGCGACCGGCTGAAGGCCGGCGACGTTGTCCTGGTGGACATCGCGAGCGTGAACGAAATTAACAAGGTTGACCTCGAGCGCCCGATGAAGCTGTATGAAGGCAAGCTCATGGACATACCCTCGGTCAAGATACCGCGCGTCGTCGGGCACAAGGGCTCGATGCTCGAGCTCCTTCGCAAGAGTGGAGTGACGCTCTTCGTTGGAAGGAACGGCCGTGTTTACATCAAAGGCGACACAGAAACAGTAAAGAAAACCGAGGAAGCGCTCAACATGATTGTTGAGCTCGCTCATACTGACGGATTAACAGACAAAATAAAGGATTTCCTAGAAGGTGAATCAAATGGGAATGAAAAGTGATATCAAATTAATTGACGCAAAGGGGAAAAGGCTCGACGGACGGGCCATTGATGAAATGAGGCCCCTGAAGATCGAGGCCGGAGTCCTCGAGCAAGCTGATGGTTCTGCTTACCTAGAGTGGGGTAACAACAAGGTCATCGCAGCGGTCTACGGCCCGCGCGAGTGCCTCCCCCGACACAAGGCGAGCCCTTACGGCTCAACGCTAATGTACCGCTATAACATGGCGCCGTTCAGCGTGGACGACCGCAAGCGCCCGGGACGCGACCGAAGGAGCACGGAGATAAGCAAGATTTCCGAAGAAGCCCTGAACAAGGTCGTCCTCACGGAGCGGTTCCCGAACAGCATGATTAACATTAACGTCGAAGTGCTGCAGGCTGATGCCGGCACGCGCTGCGCCGCTTTAACCGCGGCAAGCGTTGCGCTCGCTGACGCAGGCATTCCAATGAAGGACATGGTTGCTTCGTGCGCCGCAGGAAAGGCCGGTGACCACATCGTCCTTGACTTGGGCAAGCTCGAAGACAACTTCGGCAAGGCCGACGTCCCGATGGCGATTGTCCCGCACACTGGCGAGATTGTCTTGCTTCAGATGGACGGTGACCTGTCACCCAAGGAGTTCAAGACGGCTATGACGCTCGCAACAAAGGGCTGCATGATGGCTTACGAGGAACAGAAAAAGGCTCTTAAGGCCAAGTACAAAGGAGGTGGGAAGAAATGACTTTCATCGACCCGTCCTGGGGAGTAAAGAGTGACTATGTCCACAATCTCGCTGCAAAGGGGGAGCGTGCTGACGGTCGTGGCATGAATGACTACCGCAAGATAGAGGTCACAACAGACTTCATCCCGCACGCACCCGGTTCCGCTTTGGTGAAGATGGGTGACACGCAGGTCATCGCAGGCATCTCACTGCAGGCAGGCAAGCCTTACTCTGACAGGCCCAACTCAGGCGTGCTCATGACAGGCGCCGAGCTCGTGCCCCTGGCTTCGCCAGAGTTCGAGGCAGGCCCGCCCTCACCAAAGGCTGTTGAGATTGCACGCGTTGTAGACCGCTGCATCCGCGAGTCCGACTCAATCGATATGGACAAGCTCTGTATCGAGAAGGGAGAGGCTGTGTGGATGGTAATGGTTGACATGCACGTGCTCAACTACGCCGGCAACATTTTCGATGCAGGATGCCTCGCCGCGACCGCGGCTTTGCACAACACGAAGATGCTCAAGTTTGAGGATGGCCTGGTCATCAAGGAGAAGCAGAAGACCAAGCTCCCTGTCAAAAAGAAGCCGGTCGAGTGCACTTTCGTTAAGGTTGGCGATGCAGTGATGCTTGACCCCAGCCTGGATGAGGAGCACGCCCTCGACGCAAGAATCACATTCGGCATGGTTGAAAAAGGCCTATGCGCCGCGCAGAAGGGTGGCAAGGGCTCTTTCACACAACCGGAGATTGACAGTGCTTTTGAGCTCGCTATGAAGAAGGCAGGTGAGCTTAGGAAGCACATATGAGGAGATTCCGATGGTTAAAAAAACAAGGAAAGTCGGTTCCGCAGGCCGCTTTGGCTCCAAGTACGGAAAGAAGATCCGTGACAATGTCAAGAAGATAGAGCTTCGCTCCAAGGCAAAGCACAAGTGCCCACAGTGCGGCAAGCTTTCGCTCAAGCGAAAGGCGAGTGGCATCTGGGAGTGCTCAAAGTGCGACACGAAGATGGCTGGCGGCGCTTGGTCACCACAGACCGAGCTCGGCCGCGTGTCAACACGCGTTGTCTCGTCTGGCACCAAGGGCAAGGAAGCTGTTGAAGAGCTTGAGGCTCTTGAGGAAAAGGAGGATGAGTAAATGTACGTTTGCTCTAACTGTGGCAAAAAAATCGATGACATCGGGAAGTTTGTCACTTGCCCGTTCTGTGGCAACAAGATTTTCCGCAAGGAACGCCCGCCTGTAGCGAAAAAGATGAAGGCAGTGTAAGACATGCCTGTTTTCCTCTCATCGTCGAGGAAGCCGTGTGCACGCACAAGAACACTGCTCAAGGACTTCAACAGGCTGCTGCCGGACAGCGTCATGGTGAACCGTGGCAAGACCGGTGTTAGTGGGCTTGTTGACGCGGCGCGCAACAAGGGCCTGGGCCGAGTTGCCATTGTCGGCGACCGGCACGGCAACCCCGGTGAGATACGCTTCATCGAGCTTGATGAGGACTCGTGGGACTGGCTTCCGATTCGCTTGCGCATAAGGAGCATCAAGCTCGCGCGCGACTTTGACGGCCCGATGCCAAAAGCCAGCGCACTCGAAGCCACGGATGGCATGATTGCCAATGCCTTCGGCATTGAGTCGGAGGAGGGTGATGTGCGCATGGATTTCGATGGCACAAAGCTGTCGTTTTGGAAGGGCGATGATGAGATAGGCCCCCGCCTTTTGGTGGAGGTGCTAAAGGATGAGGCTTGATGCCATGATACCAATGGAGCAAAAGGAGGCGGACGCGATTGCGCGCGCCATTTCCTGCGACAGGGATTCCAAGCGCTCCCGCACTTCATTCAGCCCGTGCGAAGAAGGCCTGAACATAAACATTGAGGCTGATGATGCCGTTGCGATGCGCGCGGCGATTAACTCCCACCTGCGACTGGTGGACTCATGCTTGAAAACAATTAAGGTGATACAAAATGCCTGAACTCACACAAGACGAAATAAATCTTTTTAGAAACCTGAACCAACAGTACCAATTCATCGCGATGCAGAAACAGCGCCTCTCCGCACAGGAGCAGGAGCTTGACAACGCGGCGAAAGAGCTGGAAACGGCCAAGGGCAAGGTGTTCTTTGCTGCTGGCAGCCTGCTTATTGAGCAGTCAAAGGAAGACGCGAAGAAGAAGCTTGACGAGCAGAAGAAGAGCATCTCAACCTCCCTCAAGACAATGGACACCCAGGAAGAGCGCTTGAAGAAGAAGCTCGAAGAAATCCAGAAGAAGGCTCAGGGTGACCAAGGAAAGGACAAGGATGAAGAAGACGAATAAGTTCTTTGAGGGCTGTGACTCTTTCACCATCCTATGCCACAGGGCTCCTGATGTGGACACAGCGGGAAGCGCAATAGCGCTTGCTGCCGCCCTTGAGGGCATGGGAAAGAAAGTGGTGATTCACGCAGACCTTCCTATCCGCGACCAGGTAAAGCACTTCATGAGTGTTTTGGGCCGCTCCTTTGATAAGCCGGATTATGATGCTGACTGCATTGTGGTCGTGGACACAAATTCACCCACACTAGTGGACCTCGAGTCGGTGAAACGCGCTCCAGGCAGGAAGGTCATCATTGACCACCATGCGCTGAAGCCCGGAATCGCGGACGCGTTTGACGAGATGATTATAGACGAGGTAGCCGTCTCCGCGACACAAATAGTATACCACTTGCTTAAGGAATGGGGTATCAAGCTGGACAGGCAAATGGCACTTGCCATTGCTTCGGGCATGGTGACTGACAGCGCGGGCTTTTCCATTGCGACCACAAGTTTTTTCCGTGACCTTGCCGCCATTCTCGAGGAAGGTGGGCTGGAGTTCGAGGAAATCCTCGACAGCATCTCCGTCCCAAGGGACCGGTCAGAAAAGATTGCGAGGCTGAAGGGCGCGCAGCGCCTTGAGTTCGTCCGCGAGGGCGACTACATAATCTCAGTGTCACGCGTAAGCTCTTTCGAGAGCAGCGTGGCCAAGTCACTGCTCTATTTGGGTGCCGACGTGTCCTTTGTGGGTGCGGCCAAGGACGGTGAGGTGCGCATAAGCTCCCGTGCCAGCCGTGATGCCGTCAAGAAGGGCATTCACCTGGGCCGGGACATATTGCCAGGGGTCATGCCCCTCATAAAGGGCGATGCAGGGGGCCATGCAGGCGCTGCCGGTGCCAATGGCGTGGATGCTAGCCACTTGGACGAAGCCCTGGAGCTATGCCTGCAGCGCACTCGCGAGTTCTTGAAATCACTATAAATATTACCTGCGTTCATAATTACGCAATGATCTTTTCCGGCAAGGAGCTCCGCCGCCGCCGCGTGGCCCGGGGCCTAACCCAAGCCCAACTCGCTAAGGAGAGCGGGGTATCACAATCCCTAGTCGCGAGAATAGAGTTGGGCTCTGTGGACCCCCGCCTGTCAACCCTCCGCAAGATAAGCGAGCACCTTGATGACCACAAGCCCACTGCCAGGGACCTGATGTCCAGCCCCGTGCTTTTTGCTGTACCGGAGAACACTGTTGCACATGCCGTAGCGGAGATGTCAAAGTTCAGCATTTCACAGATGCCGGTCATGGACAAGAACAGGCAGGTGGGCTCGATAGTCGACTCGTTCATAGTGCACTTGCTTGTCAAGAATCCGGATGGTGCTGCCCTGACCCCTGTGTCGAGCGTGATGCGCAAGCCGTTCCCCGAAGTGCCACTGGACACTGCGCTTGACTCAGTAAACCCCTTGCTAGAGAAAAGCACTGCCGTGCTCATTTCCGACAAAGGAATTGTCAAGGGAATCATATCACGTGCCGATGTGCTGAGGGGGATAGCATGAGGATAGCTGTAATCAGTGACACGCACTTTGGCTATGCTTGGGGCACTGAGCGGGAGGAAGACTCGTTCAGGCAGGCGGCTGAAGCGCTGCGGGAAGCGGACGCCGACATCGTGCTACTGCCCGGAGATATCTTCGACTCGCGCGTGCCTAAGCAGGAGATAATGAAGAAGGCGATGCGCATCCTCTCAATTCCGCTGGAGCGCCCGGGCACCGGTGTCGTTCTCGAGGACACCATCAACAAGGACACTGCACCCGTTACATGGCGCGCTTTCACCGGCATTCCCGTGGTAGCTATCCATGGCACTCATGAGCGCAGGGGCCGCGGGCTCGCGAACCCCGTGCACACTCTTGAGGCAGCTGGCATGCTCGTGCACTTGCACTGCCAGAGCATTGTTCTCCGCAAGGGCGATGAGCGCATCGCATTGCATGGCATGAGCGGCGTGCCTGAATCATATGCACCGGAGGTGCTCAAGGAGTGGAACCCCACCCCTGTAGCAGGGGCGATGAACATCCTCATGCTTCACCAAAGCTTCAAGGAAACAGTTTATGCCGATGCCGCATACCTCACCCTTGACGACATGCCCAAGGGCTTTGACCTGGCAATTAACGGCCACATACACAACCCCAAGATATTCAATGACCATAGCTTTCTGCAGGCCGGCTCCACTGTCATCACACAATTGCGCCAGTCAGAGACAGAGCGCCCAAAAGGATACTTCGTCCTCGACACCGACAATAGGACAATAAACTTTTATCCCATCCGTGCGCAACGCAAGCTTATCTACCTTGAGATGGACTTTGATGGCACGCCGCCGGCTGAGATTGTTGAGAAGGCCCGCGCCAAGCTCGAGGAATCAATTCCCACCAGTGAGGAGTTCAAGCCATTGGTCAAGCTAAAGCTCCGCGGCTCGCTCTCAAAGGGCTCGCGCCTTGACACAACACAAATCCGCAACGGGTTCGATGCCTTAATCAGCATTGACAATGAGCTGACCACCGATGACTTCAGGAAAAAGATTGAGGAGCTCCGTGAGATGCACAGGAGCAAGATGTCTGTTGACGAGATGGGTGCGCGCTTGCTTGAGGGCAACCTGAAGCAAGCGAACTATGCTGGGCCTGATGCGCAGAGGCTTTTTGCGCTGCTGGCTGATGGTGACATTGAGGGTGCGCAGCGCCTCGTCCTGAAGAAATGAGCTCATTCCGACGTAATGAAGTCTTCGTAGTATGTTATTGCCGCCAGCGAACGCGCCGCAGCGCGAAGCGTGTCATAGGTTGGTATGCCTGCCTCTTCAAGGAGCTTCATGTGGAGGTTGGCGTACTCGCCTCCGCTTGAGCTGCACACTATGGTCTTTTTCCTTTGGTCGGACACCTCTGCCACGACATCAACAACGCTTGAGTCAAGGTTCGCTGTCTGCATCAGCAGAATGCATATGATGCTGTCCACTCCGCGGTCTTCAACAAGCGCGTTAAGCGCAACCTCGTAGCGCTCGCGGTCAGCGTCACCAACCAGGTCAATCGGATTCTTGACAACCGCGTACGCAGGCACGCGGGCCTTGATTATCCTCTCAGTCTTTTTCGAGAGCTTGGCCATTTTCAGGCCGTAGAACTCACATGAGTCCGTGGCTAGCACGCCGAACCCGCCGCCATTGGTCACAATGGCAACGCGGTTGCCTTTGGGCAGCGGCTGCTCCGCCAGCACGCGGGCGTAGTCAAACATGTCGTCAATCCCTTTCGCCCTGATGATGCCTGACTGCTTGAATGCAGCGTCCCACACCTCGTCGCTGCCTGCGAGGCTGCCGGTGTGCGAGCTGACCGCTTTTGCGCCGGCCTCACTCCTCCCGGCCTTCATCGCGATGATTGGCTTTTTCTTGCTCACGCGCTTCGCGACCTTCATGAACTCCTTGCCGCGCCGCGTGCCCTCGAAGTAAGCGCATATGACCTTTGTCTTTGGGTCCTTGCCCAAATAGCGCAGGAGGTCAACCTCATCAACGTTGAGCGCGTTGCCGTATGACACGAACTTGTCCACGCCGAACCCCTTGTATCCGGCCCAGTCCATTACCACTGCGCCGACGGCGCCTGACTGCGAGATGAACGAGATGCCGCCCTGCCTCGGGCGGGACATCTTGTACTTTGGGTTGAACAGCGTGTCCACATGAGTATAGTTATCAAGCATGCCCAGGCAGTTGGGCCCTATTACCGGAATCTTGTACTTGTTCGCGACCTTGCGCAGCTTTTCCTCGAGCTCCACTTCCCCAACCTCAGAGAACCCCCCACTGATTATGACCGCGCCCTTGACACCCTTGCGCCCGCATTCCTCCATCACGCCTGGAACGAACTTCGCGGGGATGGCTATCACGACAGAGTCCACTTTGCCCTTGATGTCGAGCACGCTCTTGTAGCACTTGAGCCCCGCAATGCTTTTTGCCTTGTGGTTAACAGGGTAAATCCTTCCCTTGAACCTATGCATCAATGACCGAAGGATTACGTGCCCTATCTTGTCCGGCTCTCGTGATGCCCCTATGACTGCGATGCTTCGCGGGTTGAATATGTGGTCGAGGTTAATACTCATCACTCTCCCAGTAGTGTCCTGTGCGGTACTGCTTCCATTCAGTGTTCACTGCCTCTTGTATGCGCTGGATATCCCTCTTTTTCAGGTGCTTGAACCTGTCCTGGCCCTTGAGGAACTTTTCCACGGGCAGCAATACCTTGGGGTTGTATGTGAGCTCCAGCTTGCCGTTTTCCACTTCGTACAGGGGCCATATGCCTGTCTGCACTGCGAGCCTTATGACCTCGATGCCTTTTGCGGCGCTGAAGCCCCAGTTCGTGGGGCAATTGACCAGCAGGTCGATGAATCCCACTCCCTTGAATGCCCTTGCCTTCTCGAGCTTCTTGAGGTAGTCAAGTGGGAATGCTGTGCTCGCTGTTGCGGAGTAGATGCCGTGCGCGCCCATTATCTTCGCCATGTCCTTTCTGCTCAGGGGGTTGCCCCTGCTCTTTTTTCCCGGCGGTGTTGTGGTTGTCTTCGCGAACGCGGGTGTTGCGGTGCTCCACTGGTTCCCTGTGTTTCCGTAGCATGAATTGTTGTAGCACACGTATACCATGTTGTCGCCGCGCGCCGCTGCGCCGGACAAGGATTGGAACCCTATGTCATAAGTTGCGCCGTCGCCAACGTAGCAGAGGATATCCATCTTGCGCCCGAGCTTGTCGAGCGCGTGCATGATTCCAGTGGCTGTGGCAGGCGCGTTCTCTATTGCGTTGTGTATGAATGAAACCTTCATCGGCGTCGTCGGGTAATTGCTGAGCAATGTCATGCAGCCGCTCGCGTTGACGACAATCGTGTCCTTGCCCATGACCTTCAGGGCGAGCTTGAGGCCCAGCTCCCCTCCGCATCCGGGGCATGTGGGCGTGCCTCCGCTTATCAGGTTTTCGAGTGGGAGGTCCTTGAAAGACTTAATCAAGCCACATCACCCCCCCTTTGAGGTCCTTCTCAGCTAATTTCACTGCGGTCTCGAACATCCCGATGCTCTCTGGGTTGCCACCGAGCCCCATGATGAACTGCGTGACTGTCGCGCGGCACCCGCTGTTGTAGAGCGACCCCTTTATTTCCGGTGTCATGATGCCACCGCGCCCGGGCGCGATGTTCTTTTCGAACACTGCGATGTGCTTGGCGTTCTGAAGCGCTTCCGCAACATCCTTTTCCGGCCATGGCCGAATAAGGCGGAGGCGCAGGAGCCCGACTTTCTTGCCGCGCTTTCGCATCCCCATGATTGCTGCTTTTGCGGTCGTGCTGATGCTGCCCTGAGTCACTATGATTGTGTTAGCGTCCTCTGTGCGATACGTTTCTATGAGCCCGTACTCGCGGCCGAACTCCCTGGCGAACTTTCGCTGCACTTCCTTGAGCACGCCGTAGGCGTTCATGTTTGCCATGTGGTGCTGGTGCCTGAAGTGGGTGTAGTCACCGGGCTGCAGGACGGCGCCGCCCTGGATGAGTGGCTTGTTTCTCTTGAAGAACGCGTGCTTGGGGCTGTACTTGCCAACAAACCTGTTCACTTGCGCCTGCTTTGGCAGCTCCACCGGCTCCTTGGTGTATGAGAGCACGTACCCGTCCATGTTCACCATTACCGGCAGCAGGACCCTGCGGTCCTCAGCTACTTTGAACGCCATGAGCAGTGAGTCCAGGACTTCCTGGTTGTTCTGCGCGTGGAGCATTATCCATCCGGCACTCTTCTGCGAAAGAAAGTCATCATGGTCGCACCAAAGCGTTATTGGCGCACTCAGCCCGCGGGACACGTTAGCCATCACTATTGGCAGCCGCATGCCCGAGGCAATGTACATGACCTCTGTCATGAGCAGCAATCCCTGTGATGATGTGGCTGTGAACGTCCTCGCGCCGGTGGCACTTGAGCCCACGGCCGCGCTCATCACAGAGTGCTCTGAGTCCATAGTGAAAAACTCGTAGTCCCCCACTCCGTCGGCCTTCCATTTGGCGAGCGTCTCGATAATCTCTGTCTGCGGCGTGATTGGGAAGTTTGGTATGCAGTCCACTTTCGCGAGGCGTGCAG
>JAUVIW010000104.1 GCA_030592525.1 archaeon | reverse complement strand
CGCTGTGGGTGTACCACAAGATGCACGGGTGGCTGAAGACGAACCTCAAGATAAAGGACGAGAAGCAGATAGCTGACTACGCCAATGCAATCGGCCGAAAGGCGGAGAGGCAGATTAACACGCTCAACCCGCTTATGGACGCGCACCTCTCGACAGGGGAGCGTACTAATGCGACGCTGTTCCCTATCAGCACCAAGGGAAACACAATAACAATCAGGAAATTCTCGCGGGAGCCGTGGACAATAACGGACTTCATCGACAACAACACGCTTGATGTCAATCTCGCGGCGTTCATGTGGACCGCGCTGCAATACGAGCTGAACGTGATTGTCGCCGGCGGCACAGCGTCGGGAAAGACGTCACTGCTGAACTCGCTGACGCCGTTCCTCCCGCCAAACCACCGCATCATCTCTATTGAGGACACGCGTGAGCTTCGCCTGCCGGACTACCTGCACTGGATCCCAATGGTTACCAGGCAGAGCAATGTCGAGGGCAAGGGCGGCGTGGAAATGCTCGACCTGATGGTTAACTCCCTGCGCATGAGGCCTGACAGGATACTTGTGGGTGAAATCCGCAGGCACGAGGAGGCGGAAGTGCTGTTCGAGGCGATGCACACCGGGCACTCTGTTTACTCAACGCTGCACGCTAATACAGCTGATGAAGTGCGGAGGAGGCTCATCAACCCGCCGCTCAGCATCGCGGAGACCCTGCTCGAGGCGCTGCACCTGGTGATAGTCCAGTTCAGGCACAGGAAGAAGGGGATACGCAGGACGCTGGAGCTCGCGGAGGTTGTGCCGACAAGTGAGGGCAAGATACAAGTGAGGCCGCTATTCAAGTGGCGCGCGGGCCAGGACGCGTTCAGCCAGGTCAAGGACAGCGTGCGCGTGGTGCCCGAAATACAGCTGTTCTCCGGGCTCACCCAAAAGGAGATAACGGACGAGCTCGTGCAGAAGCAAGAGATACTCAAGTGGCTGCTCAAGCATGACATAAGGAAGACCGACCTGATAGGCAGGGTCGTGGGCAGCTATTATGTGGATGAAAACAGGGTGCTGGAAGCGCTCAAGAAGGATGTCAGCCCCATGAGCCTGTTCGAGTGATTAAATGGCGGAGAAAAAAGATTTTTACCTGCCGCCCACGCCGATGAGGCGGGACCGGGCGATGAAGCTAGCGAAGCAGTTCGCGTTCATAGGCTACCAGATAATCAAGCTCAGGCCGTCACTCATACCGTGGATAGCACAGGCTGAGATAAAGGTCGAGCCTGAGTACTACGCAACGCTCGCGGTGTTCTCCTCGCTATTCCAGGGCGGAATGATGTTCGCGCTGCTAATGGTGATAGTGGTCACGCTCAACAGGTGGGACCTGCTGCTCATGATCCTGGGGCTGAGCATGCTCGTCACGCTGTTCATGTTCGTGAGGATACTCGCTTACCCGTCACTCATAGTGCTGCGGCGCGTCAAGGAAATAGAGAAAAACTTCCTTTATGCCCTGCGCCACATGAGCATCCAGGTCAGTGGCGGGGCACCCGTGTTCAACTCCATGGTGAGCATCGCGGACGCAGGATACGGGAACATAAGCACCGAGTTCCACCGCGTTGTCAGGGAAATCAACACAGGCGAGAGCATGGGCACAGCCCTGGAGAACATGGCCTTGCGCAACCCAAGCATCTATTTCCGGAGGGCCGTGTGGCAAATTGTCAACTCTTTGCGCACAGGGGGGGACATGGGGTACACGCTGCGCGTTATTGTGGACCAGTTCGCCGCAGAGCAGCGCGTGCTGCTCGAGAAGTTCAGCAAGGAGCTTGGGCCATGGGCAATGATGTACATGATGATCACAGTTATTTTCCCGACACTGGGAATAACGCTTTTCCTGATCATAAGCTCGCTGAGCACGATAGCGCTGAATGAGATAACATTGGTTGGCTTCATTGTCATGAGCACGGTTGTGCAGTACTTCTTCCTGCAGTTCCTCAAGACAAAGCGGCCGAGCATAAGGTGGTAAAATGGCAAAACTGAGTGACCGCATCGCATCCATCATTGAGAAGGCGATTCCAAAGCCAATGCGCAAGGATATTAACGATGCACTGGAATACGGCGGCGTGAGCATGGAAACAGGGAAATGGCTGCTGTTCTCATTCATGAACGCACTCACGCTCACCACTGTCGCCATGCTCATTATAGACATACAGATTGGGATAGGGCATGCCCTCTTCTCAATAGGCTTCATACTCATTATCACGCCGATAATCATGATGCTCATGTACTACGTCCTGCTCTACTACGGGCAAAGGCGCGCTGTGCAGATAGAGGAAATGATTCCGGATGCGCTGATGCTTATCGCAAGCAACGTCCGGGCAGAAATACCAATACACAAGGCGCTGATACTGTCGGCGCGGCCGGAGTTCGGGCTGCTCGCCGGGCAGCTCAGCCGCATAGGGGATGACATGATTTCTGGCGTGCCAATGGACGAGGCATTCATGAACTTCTCGAAGCGCGTGCGCTCACCGCTCGTCAACAGGGTGAGCGTGCTCATCAAGGAGTCGCTCAAGTCCGGGCACGACCTTGCCGGCTTGCTTGAGCAGATAGCGCACGACATAAGGGCGTTCAAGATACTTGAGGCAGAGGCCAAGGCGAGCATCGCGTCGTACGTGCTGTTCATTGTGATGGCCGTGGTCGTTATAGCGCCGGTACTGTATTCAATCAGCATATCGTTCGTGGACGTGTCGCAGGCGGTCAAGAGCAAGCTCGACATAGGCTCGCTCATGGAGAGCGGTGCGATAGCCAAGCAGGGCGGAAGCCTGTCGAAATGGATTACAGCCAAGCCCCCGATACCGTCCAGCACGCTCAAGCTTTTCGCCGCCATGAACCTGCTGGTGAGCTCTGTGGTCGGCGCATTGGTGGTATCCGTGCTGCAAACAGGCGAAGCCCTGCAAAAATTGCACTATGTGCCGCTTTTCGCGGGAATCGCGCTCGGAGGGTATGCATTAGGGACATTCCTGCTTAATTTCATGGTACTGGGCTCATTCGGCGTATGAAGGGCAAGGTTTATAAATGATGTTTTAGTAACTAACGAAGGAATCAAAGAGGTCATGCTTATGATGAACAAAAAAGGACAAGGAGCGATGGAATACTTAATGACCTACGGATGGGCCATTCTAGTGGTTATCATCGTGGGTATCGTGCTATGGCAGTCCGGTGTCTTCGGCACTGGCGGTGGCGGAACCAGCGGATTCGACAAGGTCCGAGTTGAGGACTATGTGTATGATAGTGTTGGATTGACTGTAAGCTATGAGAACGCGGCAGGCGGGACGCTCAAGAAAGTGAACGTGACGTACAGCGGTGTGGACATGGCAAAGGAAAAAATGAATGAGACTGGTAAGAACTGGGCTCCAGGCAAGGAGTACACCCTCGTCATGAACGAAACAGTGGCAAACGCGTGCGGAACGCCAGG
>JAUVIW010000110.1 GCA_030592525.1 archaeon | reverse complement strand
GCGTGAGCCACATCGAGCCCAGGCCGAACTCTGCGTCAGTGTCGTCAATCCAGTAGCTCCATGCTGCCGGGAGGGTGGGGCTCGCGCTCACTGTGATTGACGGGCCGATGAGGCTGATGGTGCCGCCGACCACGACAGTGGCCATCTCCAGCCCTGCGCCCCAGAACCTGAGGTCGCCCGTTGCCGGGGCCATTGTGCAAATCTTTCGCTCACCCGGACCGAGCGTTGCCACTCCGGCGAAACAGCAGTCGTTCCCTGTGCTCGTTGTGAGGCACTGTATCGTGAATGCCTTGGGCCCCGTGTTCGTGACCTCGAACTGGCCGGTGTTCGGGTCGTAGGGCAGCACTGAGATGCTTGCCGGCCTCTGCGGCGCGTAGTCCTCTGCCGGGATGTTGGCGCTCCAGAAGTAAATGCCGACGGTGCTTATGACGGCGAGTGCGATTAGCAGGACGCCGGCCACTATTGGGGTAATGCCTTTTTTCATGTTACTTCATCTCTATGTAGTAGTGCGTTTGCGCTGATACTGCGAGGGTAATCAGTGCTATTGAGAGCACGAATTCCAGCCCGGGCAGGATTATCGTGATGTCGACCGCCAGCGACACCATCAGTTCGAGCACCATGACAATAACCTGTATCACGATGACTGCCGCGATTATGAGCGCGTAAAGCGAGAACACGCCTGCCGCGTTCTTGCGGACAAAAGCAAAGCTCTTTTTCAGTGCCCCGATGGCGTTGGCGTGCTTCCCGAGCACGGCTGCCTGCGGCAAAAAGCCAAAGCCGAGGAGCACGAGCATTATCGTGGTGAGCACGAGTGTTGCGAGTATCGCCCCAAGTGGCGAGAATAGGAACATGATTACGCTGAGGTCCGAGCTCATGAGCAGAAGCAGTGCGCCTGCGCCGACAAGTGCCATCGGCACGCTGAGGATAATGAACCCGAGCACCACGCTCTTGCTTGAGGTGACTGACTCCTTCAGCAGCTGCATCATGTGCTGCTTTCCTTTCGCCGCCTTCACTATTCCTGTGAGCGCGAACGACATCAGCAGGAGGGCGGCAAGCGCGATACCAATCTCAATCGCGAGCATTGCATTGCTGTCGGCCAGCACGACTCCCTCGAGCGCGTAGCTGATTAGCGTCATAATGCCTAGGAACACGAGTGGTGCGAGATAAACAATCGGCCTTTGCGTAACGTCGTGGACTGCTTTCCCGAACGCTTTTGACAGCGGCGACTTCCCTGCGCCGAGGAGGAGCGCGTTCGCGGTCCCGCCGATGGTGGCAATTCCCGCGCTTATCGCTATTGCGGGCGGCAGTGCGACAAAGCTCTCGGGGGACATGATGAGCACGAGTGCGCCGCAGCCCATTGAGCTGAGCACTCCGGACAGGCCGGAGGTGAGCACGGATGCCTCAAGGCGCTCCTTGAGGTTGCGTGTCGAGAGGTATGCCGCGGCGAACCCGCCTGAGGCCATGCCTGCGAGTATCAGGCCGAAGAACATGATGATTACCATTTCCATCTCGGCATTGAGGCTGGCCTGGCTCATTGCCGCGCCTTGCGTGATGCCAACGAGCACTTCCTGGAGTGCGATGAACCCTATGCCCATTATCACGAACGTGATGATTGCGCCGATTATCGCGGGGGGTATGGCTTGCCTTAGTTTCATGGTATCACAGGCGGTAATACGCCCGAAATCCTTTTAAAGGTTGCGGCAACCGGCTCCCCAGCTCCATATCTCCGCCAAATATTGGGGAGTCTTTTTATAGGTTCGGTGTTTTGTGCTTGTCCTGAGGTGACGGGTATGAAACTTCTAACACTATCCCTGTTTATTCTATTGCTAGCCGGGGCTTTCGCCCTGCCAAACGCGCCGACATCCGTGACATTCTCTGATGATGCTGCGGACCCGTATGACGATGATGCGACCATTACGCTTGGGTGGACAGCGCCTGTTGCCGGCGACGCGGTTGCCAACTATACTATATACATTAGCATTAATGGCGGAGCATACGCCCTTAATGGCTCGAACTCCTCTGACCTCGGGTACACATTCGCTTCAGCGAGCGGGAATAACTATACTGCCAACGTGACTTCATTCAACACGACCGGCTTCGAGGGCAATACTGGCGGTGTTAGCGCCACAGGCATCTACGTCGACTACACTGTGCCTTCTGCTCCTTCTGCCGCTTCGTTTACTGATGATGCTGCTGATCCGTATGACAATGATGCGACCATTACTTTGGGCTGGACTGCTGCCACTGACTCCTTCAGCAATATTCTGCAGTATGACATTTACTTGAGCTTGAACGGTGGTGCTTATGCCCTTAATGGCACTAATGCGTCTGCGACCGGGTTCACGGTTGATGTTGAGAGTGGGAGTAATGTGACTGCGAACATCACTGCCGTGGACGGTGCTGGGAACGAGGATACGGCTGGCACGATTGCGAGTGTTGTGAAGGTTGATTATGATGTGCCTGGTGCTCCTTCTGCCGCTTCGTTTACTGACGACGCCCCCGGAACTTATGATGACGATGCGACCATTACTTTGGGTTGGACTGCTGCTCCGGATGCGCTGAGCGGAATTTCCTCTTACAAGATATACCTTAGCATGAATGGTGGCGCTTACGCGTACAACAACACCAACACTTCTGATACTGGGTTTACCTTGGATGTTGCGAGCGGCAACAACATCACTGCGAACATCACTGCAGTGGACGGCGCCGGCAACGAAGGCAAGCTAGGCGCCATCGCCACTGTGATAAACGTGGACTACACCATGCCCAACCCGCCGACTGTTGTTGCTTTCAGTGACGATGCGAACGCGGGCTACGACAACGACAACACCCTCACGCTGGGCTGGACAGCAGGCTCCGACAGTTTCAGCAGGATTTCGAGCTATAACATCTACATCAGCTTGAATGGCGGAGCATACGCCCTCAACGGCACTAATGCGTCTGCGACCGGGTACACACTCGCTGTTGCAGAGGGCAACAATGTCACGGCGAACGTGACTGCCGTGGACGGCGCAGGGAACGAGGACATGGCTGGTGGCTTGAGCTCCCAGGTGACCATTGACTTCACAGTGCCTTCTGCTCCTTCTGCCGCTTCGTTTACTGATGATGCGGCTGACCCGTATGACAATGATGCGACCATTACTTTGGGCTGGACTGCTGCCACTGACT
>JAUVIW010000045.1 GCA_030592525.1 archaeon | reverse complement strand
GCCGAGAGCAGGGAAAAGGCTCTTAAATGCCGGCTGATAATGAAGGGGCATGGCAGACGTGATACTTGCGATGGCGCTCATCGCGGTGACAATCATTATTGGGTTTATTGGGGAGGTCATGTTCAAGAGAACGGACATACCCAGCGTTATTTGGCTATTACTCTTTGGGCTGCTCATAGGGCCCGTGCTCCAGCTCGTGGAGCCAGGCGTCATGCAGGCCGTGTCACCCATATTCGGGGGAATAGCGCTTATCATCATACTATTCGACGGCGGGATCCATATGGACCTGTACAAGCTGCTGCGCGAGGCGCCGCTCGGCGTTATGCTGTCAGCAACGAACTTTTTGCTGACCGTGGCTATTACGACAGTAGTGCTCACAATACTCGGGTTTGACCCGATGATAGGCATGCTCATGGGCGCAATAATCGGCGGCACGAGCAGCCCAATGGTGATACCTATTGTGTCGCGGCTAAGGAACGCGGGAAAAAGCACGCCGATTATACTCTCGCTTGAAAGCGCGGTCACGGACGTGCTCTGCATTGTTACGGTCATCGCGCTCATACAGATGATTACAGGCGGAGGGTCAATAGTTGAGTCGGCACAAGTGCTCGCAAGCGCGTTCTCAGTGGGAATGGTTGTCGGGCTCATAGGCGGGATGCTCTGGCTGCCCATGCTCAAGAAGTACGACAAGATAGAGTTCTCTTACGTGATAACGCTCGCGATGCTGTTCCTGCTCTATGCCACTGTGGAAACAATCGGCGGGAGTGGCGCGATAGCGTGCCTCATGTTCGGCGTCGTGCTCGCGAACGGCAAGGCAGTCATGGGGATGTTCAGGTACGGGCGAAGCGTATTCGAGCTCAGTGACGACGCGAAGAGCCTGCACTCGCTGATGAGCTTCCTCGTAAGGACGTTCTTCTTTGTGTACCTGGGGCTCCTGGTGTCGCTCACGGACTGGGTCTTCATCGTGATGGGGATCATACTCGTGATAGGCGCAATGGCAGCGAGGGTTGGCGCAGTCCACCTCACAATGCCAAAAGGGTTCCCACTCTTTGACAAGCGGCTCATGTACGTCATGCTGCCAAGGGGGCTCGCGGCAGCAGTGCTTGCCAACCTCGTTGTCACCAAAGGGGTGCCCGGAACGAACGGGTTCATGGACGTCGTGTTCACGGTGATTATCGGGACAGTGCTTGTCACGACGATTGGTGTGTTCGTGATGGGGCGCAGCGGAAAAGAAGGCGCCGAAAAAGAAGAGATAAAGGAAGCCAAAAAGAGCGCGGCTGAAGCACAGCACAAGGCACAAGTGGCGACAAAGGAAGCGACCAAGAAGGCAGAGGAAATAAAGAAGGAAGCCAAGCACAAGGCCGAAGAAGTCGCGAAGGAAGCAGACGAGGCAGCAGAAGAAGTCGTGAAGAGAGCCGAGCGCGAAGCAAAGAAAGAAGCAGCTCGCGCGAAAAAGATTGCGACCAAGAACAATAAGTGACTCACTTCGCGGTCCAGGCCAGCATTACTCTGAGAGCGGACAGCATCGAATCCAAAGTATCTTTTTTCTCGGATAATTTATCGCGCTCGCGCTTTGCTGTCTGGCGGTTGAAGTCCAGGCGCGCCTCGACCTCCTCGCGCATCGGCGGGCGCTTCCTGCCAATCTCGGAAGTGCGCGCCTCATGCAAGCGCAGGCGGTACTCCTTGGAGCGGATGAACATGCCAAGGCGCTTGCGCCACTCCTTGCGGTGCACCAAGTGCATTGGCGGGGCGACCAGGTTGTAGGTTTCTTTGTACTCCGGGTCTGACAAGAGCTTGGCCTGGTGCTCCCAGAACAACGGGTCAGCGAAACGAAGGACATAGTCGCCCACCTTGTTTGTCTTCAGGTGGGCACTGCGCTTGTCCCACTCACGGAGCTGGGACTCAAGGCGCGAGAGCTTATCAGAGGTAGTGGTGATTTGGCCCTCGATGCGGGACTTGGTGGGGTAGGCTATGGAAGGGAAGCCGTGGGAAAAGTCGGCCTTGACGATTCCGCCGAAGGAGAGGTATGTTTCCAGGGCCCTCTGGCGCTCGGGAAAAGAGTGCTCAGAGCCCGAAGGCAGGCGCCTCTTGAATTCGTCAAACGAGCCGATAGTCTCCATTCAATAAGTAAAGGGCATAGCAATATTAAAAGCATTAGGGATAAACATTGGATAGGTGAGTAAAATGCCAGAACTAAACAGGGTTAAAATGCTCCAGCACCCCAGGATACACGAGCTCGTGAAAAAGCATAACATAGAAGTCACGGGAATGAAAACCAAGCGGCTAAAGGAAATGATAAACAGGGAGCCGATAGGCAGAAGCGTAACAAAGGTAATGCCTGAAAGGAATGAGACGATTGCCGTGCCACACCGGCTTGAAAACGAGGTCCCGGTCCTGAGAATCAGCCACATCACACGGAACCAAATCATTAATGAAGTGGTTAAGCAGGTGAGGGAAAAGAACGCGGATGCTTTTGAGAAGGACGCCGCAAAGCTCTTCGGAGCCGGCCCTGATAATGTAGAAATCAAGTTCGAGCGCGGTGAACAAGGCAGGATCACAGGGATAACCGTGCACACAAAGAGGTGAGAAGGATGATGCCAGGAATGAACCCGAAGCAGATGGGAAAGATGATGGCCCAGATGGGCATAACGCAGAAGGAGATAGAGGCAACGCAGGTCAGAATAACCCTCGCGGACAAGGAGCTGGTTATTGACAACCCCCAGGTTGTTGAGATTACCATGCAGGGCGTCAAGACCTATCAGGTTGTCGGGGACGCGAGAGAGGAAGGGAAGGAAGCGTTCACTGAGGAGGACGTGGCTATGGTGGCTGAGAACACGGGCAAAACGCCTGAGGAAGCCAAGGCTGCGCTTGAAAAGACCAATGGGGATATCGCGGAAGCAATAGTGTCACTGCAGTGACTTCGCGACAACGTTCACAGAATCGACTTCTCCGAACAGGATGTTCAGGGTTATGATGGAGTCAACAGAGTCACCCGGCTCAGCTGTTGCAGGCATCTTGCGGCGGGACAGGATGGCAAATTCACTCGTGGAATAGCCGCCCACCGACACAGGGGGGATGACATCAGCAAGAGAGAACTCAGTGATAACTGTTCCCGGGACAAGGGACTGGTTGACACGGGACTCAGACATTATCTGAAGGAAGCCGGTTGAGCCGTTTGCCGATGGGGGAGAATAGAATGCCTGGGCATTGAGTGCATCGGAAAGCTCGGTGCTGTTCACATCGATGCCTGAAGGAACGGATGCCTCGAGGCCGTAGCCATTCACGGAGTCCACGGTGACAGTGGCATTGAAGTCCTCAGTTGTGATTGGGTAATCCGGGGGCGAAGAGCGCATCAGTGCGATGACCTGCTTCACAGCGCCGGACTCCTTTGTGCTTATCTGGAACTCATACTCCTCGGCCACTTTGGCGTAAGGAAACACCAATGCGGTTACAGCGGCATTAGCGGTTGAAAGCTCCTCCTCACCGCCGGAAATCGAGGTTAAGGTGATTGTTGGCGGCAAAATGATTGTGGCAAGCTGCGAGAACTCGCTGAACGTGATGGATTCCACGCGGCGGGAAATGAGGTACATTGCCTGCATGCCGTCAGAACCATGGTTTAGCTCGACATTGAAGGAAATGAGGTAAAGGCCCTCCTCGCCAGGGTTCTCCTCCTTTGTGATGGAAGCGTTTTTCACGCCAGGGATTGCGAGGACAGTTTCCCTGATTGACGCCAGGTTAGCAAAGTCAGAGAACGCAGAAGCGGACAAGCGCGGCTCCTTGAACTCGACTACGGCAGGGGATGTCCCGGACAAGGTGCTCATCGGAGTCAGGTAGCCAGTGGGAGCTGAAGGCAGCTCAGGGGCATCAAGAGGCGCAGCCTCACCAGTGCCGGGCTGGAAAAAGAAGGATATGGGCCCCATTAGGCCCAGGAATACGATAGCGGTTACGATTATAAGCTGGTTTCTGCTGACCATGGATACACCCCAGAAAAAGGCGTACGTATTGGGATGCAATAGCTTTAAATAGGTTGGTGCTCAGAATAGCCGAAACCCAGGGGGTGTTATTTAATGCCTGTAGAGAAACACGACTTCGTACGCGTTGACTATGTTGGCCGATTGAACAGCCAAGTCTTTGATACCAGCATAGCGGACATAGCGAAAAAGGAAGGGGCGTTCAACCCCCAGAGGAGATACACGCCGCTTGTTATCAGCGTAGGTGACGGCGACGTAGTCAAGGGATTTGACGAAGCCCTAATGGGAATGAAGGAAGGAGAAACAAAAAGCGTCACCATACCGCCCGAGAAAGGGTACGGAAAAAGAGACCCCAAGCTCATCAAAATCGTCCCGATAAACGTGTTCAAGAAGAACGAGATAAACCCCGTGCCAGGAATGATCGTCACTCTCGACAATTTGCCGGCAAGAGTACAAAGCGTTTCAGGCGGAAGGGTGCGCGTGGACTTCAACCACGAGCTCGCCGGGAAGACACTGGACTTTGACATCACGATAAAGGGAATTGTCAAGGAAGAGAATGAAAAAATCAAGGCGCTCGCAAACGAGTTCTTCATCGACGGGGACGTCACCATCGGCATAAAGGACAAGCAAGTCACAATCACGCCCAAGCCAAGCGTGCTCACGAGCAAGGAATACGCCAGGGCAAAAGCATACTTCATCAATGAGATGGGAAGGCGGTTCAAAAGCCACAAGGTTGAGTTCGTTGAAAAGTATGATAACCCGCAGAAAACAGCCTGAATTAAAAAGGCAGGGAAAAGGTATTTAAATACCTCAAGGGGATAACATAATCATCTGGTTCTAGGTGAATTAAGCATGGACAAAGCTGAGTTTAAGAAAGGCACTACCACAATAGGCCTCAAGTGCAAGGACGGAATAGTCCTAGCCGCGGAAACACGCGCCACGATGGGCAACCTCATCGCAAACAAGGACGTTGAAAAGATATTCCGCATACAGGAACACCTTGGCATGACCACAGCCGGAGGTGTTGCAGATGCACAGAAGCTCACCCGCATCATGCAAGTCGAGACAAGCCTATGGCAAATTGAGCGAGGGAACCCGATGAAAGTTGATTCGGCCGTCTCACTGCTCGCAAACATACTCCACGGGAACAGGTACTTCCCATACTACGTACAGCTGCTCGTCGGCGGGTACGACACCAACGGGCCAAAGCTATACTCATTGGATGCCCTTGGAAGCGCGCTCGAAGAGAACGCAGTTGCCACAGGCAGCGGGTCACCATTTGCATACGGAGTTATCGAGGACAAGTACTCCAAAAACAAGAAACTCGAGGACAATGTAAGGATTGCAGTGCACGCGCTCAGGGCAGCAATGGAGCGCGACTCGTTCTCCGGGAACGGGATGAACATAGTAACAATCACAAGAGACGGGTACCTGAAAATTGACCCAGCAGAGTACCTGAAGTGAAAAATCGAGCGACTACCAGCCAAATAACGGAAGTTGCTTCTTCACGGTGAGTTTTATGACTGACTTCCTGAAAGAGCTTGAGAAATTGATACAGGAGAGCGTGCCAGCAGACGCGATGGTAACAAAAGTACAGCTGCAAGCTTCTGACGTGATTATTTACACGAAGAACATCAAGCTGTTCCTCGAGAGCGATACCCTGGTGAAAAACCTGGCCACAAAGCTCAAGAAACGAGTGCACGCAAGGAGCGACCCAGGGTCACTCATGGACCCGGAAAAAGCCAAGGAAATAGTGGAAAAGCTCGTGCCCGAAGACGCCGGCATAGAAAGCATCAAGTTCAACGGCGACTTCAACGAGGTCGTTATCGAGGCAAAAAAGCCGGGATTAGTGATAGGCAAACACGGGTCAACGCTCAAGGCGATTACCACGCAGACCGGGTGGTACCCCGACATACTCAGGACACCATCGAAGCCGAGCAAGGTCATGAAAGGCATCAGGTACAACCTGCTCAAGGAAAGCAAGGACAGGATGAAAATACTCAAAGAAGTGGGCACAAGAATATACCGGTCCCCAATCAAGCCAACAGACTGGGTAAGGCTCACGCCGCTCGGCGGCGCCAGGGAAGTGGGCAGGTCATGCTACATCATCGAAACACCGGAATCAAAGATAATGCTTGATTGTGGTGTTAACGTCGCAAGCAGGGAAAGGCCGTACCCGCTGCTGGACAGCATCACGTGGACGCTCGATGACCTGGACGCCGTAATTATCTCGCACGCACACCTCGACCACTCCGGGTTTTTGCCGTACCTGTTCAAGTTCGGGTACAAAGGGCCTGTTTACTGCACGGCACCCACACGCGACCTGATGACAATGCTCGCGCTGGACTACATTGACGTGACAAGGAAAGAAGGAAGGGACCCACCATACGGGCAAAAGGAAATCAAGCAAGTGGTCAAGCACTGCATACCACGGGACTTCGGCGAAGTCACCGACATCGCCCCGGACGCGAGGCTGACCCTGCACAATGCCGGGCACATACTCGGGTCATCAAGCGCGCACCTGCACATCGGGCAAGGGGCACACAACCTGCTCTTCACAGGGGACTTCAAGTTCGGGTACACGAAGCTGTTCGACCCAGTGCACACAAAGTACCCGCGGATAGAGACGCTCATAATGGAGAGCACGTACGGGTCGCCGAACGACACGCAGCCGCCAAGATATGTCAGCGACAAGAAGCTCATACAGACAATACAAAGGACAACGGACAAGGGCGGGTCAGTATTGATTCCAGTGTTTGCGATTGGAAGGGCGCAAGAAGTCATGCTCGTGCTCGAGGAATACGCGAAACGCAACGGATGGGACGTGCCAATATACGTTGACGGGATGACGCGTGAGGCCAGCGCGATACACACAGCGTATCCTGAGTTCCTCAGAAGGAATGTCAAGAAAAGGGTGCTGCACAACAACTCGCCGTTCGACTCGGAAATATTCATTGAGGTTGACAAGACGCGAAGGGATGAGGTTGCAGAAGAGAAGGCAAGCGTTATTTTGTCACCGTCGGGAATGATGACAGGCGGGCCGTCACTAGAATACTTCAAGCAGATGTGCGAGAACAAAAAGAACTCGATAATCTTTGTTGGCTACCAAGGAGAAGGAAGCCTCGGCAAAAAAGTGCAGAACATCGGGCTGCGCAGGAACCACTCATCAAGAAGGATGCCCCTCCACATCGGCGGCAGGACCAAAGAAATCGAAATCAACCTCGACATCGAGACGATCGAGGGGTTCTCAGGGCACTCAGACAGGAACCAGCTAGTCGGGTTCTACAAAAAGCTGATGCCCAAGCCCGAGCGAGCCATTTGCGTGCACGGGGACGAAAGAAGCTGCCTGTCACTAAGCAAGACACTCAGCAATAATTTCCGCGTAGAAGCAACGGCGCCAAGGATACTCGACTCAATAAGGCTGAAATGAGGCAATAACATGGACATCAAAAAAGCAGGAAAAGAACTGACGAAGATACAGACGGACAAGGAAAAGCTCATGCCTCTATCAAGAGGGATAGTGCAGGACTGCGCCAAGGCAATAAGAATGGTGCACACGTATGACGAGAAGAAGAGCAAGGCAATGCTGCGCAAGGTGAGGAAGGATGTCAAAAGGCTTCAAAGAGCCACACAAAAACAGCCCGCCTTCAGAGGAATGCTGCTCGTTCCAGAGCAGGAATGGGTAGAGCTCGAAATGCTCATCGCGTTCATGGACGGGTATGATT
>JAUVIW010000030.1 GCA_030592525.1 archaeon | reverse complement strand
TTCCACGTCGAGTTTGGGGTGGTACTTGTCTCGTATCTCTTCGAGCACTTTTTTGATGCCATACTCGTTTGTTGCTGTTTTCTGGTTGTGGCCCCAATAGTCATCGTGGGCGTGGGGGCCTTTGCTGTATTATGCTGTCGTGGTATATTTCTACCGGCCCGTTGAATTCAAGGAACCCCACGTTCTTGTTCTTTTCAAGCTTCTTTTTCGCAAGTATACCCGCGAGCCTGCCTGGGTTCTCGCCTAGGTGCACGCCGTATTGTATGACTACTTTCTTTCCGGCTAGTTTCACTAGCTGGTTGAATAAGTGCTTGTCCAGCTCGTTCTTGGGCTTGCCTAGCTTCTTGTGCAACAGTTCCCTGGCTTTCTTCTACGTCATCCTTGGCATTGCTCACAATAAGGCAGAATCAGAATAAAAGCGTTTCACTTTTTCTTGCGCTTGAATATGCCTGCGAAGAAGCTTTTGACCTTCTGCCACTTGGTCTTTTTCTTCTTGCGCTTTATGACCGTCTTTATCTTGATGTCTGTGGGGGGCTCGGCCTCTCCTTTTTTCATTTTTTTCTTTTTCTTGCGTATCTTGATCTTGCGCACCTTGGGCACGAACTCCTTTAGCGCCTCGTCTGTTGGTGGCTCGTGGAATATGAAGTCGACATTGTATGGCCCGCCCTCAAGCAGGAGCTGTGTGTCGCGGAAAATCCTCTCTTTCTTGCCGTCATGTGTCTTCATGAGCGTGCGGAAGTGCTGCTTTTCAAGCATGTCGCGGTGAGGGCCTTCCACCATGACCGCGATGACCTTGTCCTTTTTCGGTATCTTGTCCAGGAGCTTTTCGTCGTAAGCGAGTCCCGCGAGCTGGCGGTGGATGAGTGCGGCTTCGACGAACAAGCCTATGTCCTTGCGCTTGATTCCTTTCTTAGAAAACCTTTTTTCGTCGACTTCCTCGAAGCGCTGTTTCTTGTGTGTGAGCCCGCGCATCGGCAGGTCGTTTTCCTTTGCATACCTGTAGAACGGGTTTGTTTTCTTCAGCGTGCCCAGCTTGTCCACATCCGCCTCGACGAGCACTGCGTTGGGCTTGAGCTGGTTTATTTCGTTCTCGTGGTGCTTGCGCAGCCTGATTGCCCTTGAGTTCATGCGCTTCATCTCGTTGAGCGAGGTGTTCGCTTCAGAGAGCATTGTGATGAGCTCCTTGTTCATCCGCTTGGACTCTGTGTGCGCGTGCCTGAACTCACTGTGCTTTCTTTTGAGCTGCATGAGGAGCTTGACGTAGCCAGTCTCGTCTTCCGTTCCCGCGACTTGGTGCAGCTTTTCATTCTCTATCTCCCGAATCTTCTTGCCAATGTACCCCATCTTCTCTTCTGTTTCCTTGACCGTGACCTTTGTCTTCCCGAGCTCTTTCTTGAGCTTCTCTACCGCGTTGTGGTGCTTTCGCCTCATGTTCATGGGCAGCATGGGCATCTCGCCGAAAACATGTATCTCAAGCCTCTTCTTAGCCATTACCATAAGATACACGGCGAGTGAATAAAAGCGTTTAGCCTTTAGCGTCGTTTGCTTCGCTTGTAGTGCAGTTTTTCGGCCGAGTACGCGTCACGTATCGTCTTGATAGCGTAAACTGGCTTGCCGCGCTTCCGGAACTTCTCGAGGAACGGCATCACCCAGAATTTTTTGCCTTTCTTGAGAACAAGCCTCTGCCCAGGAGCCTCTTCGAGCACATCTGGGATAAGCACGCCACCAGACCGGAACATTGTTTCAACTTCTTCCTTTGTTTCGAAGTCAAGGCGCTTTTTCGCACGCCTCATTACGTGCGGCCCAATCATGACCTCAAACTCGTTTGGCATGCTCGAGTACTCCATTGACTCTTTTTTCATGTGCTTCTTGACCTCTTCCTCAATCCAGTTTATGCCCTGCTGCTCAACAAACCTGTCGACCTCGTTCTGGATAGCTTCGTCACAATCCCATTTGGAGAGCTCCAGCACTTTTTTCAGCGTGCCCTTTGTTCTCCTGACCCCCATGACGCGGCCTTTCTCGAAGCGCGTGTTCAGCCTAACAAAGTCCTTTACCACGCGGCTCTTCGCGCTCGCGGGCAATAGCGTTAGGAGCACGCTTGGCACAGTGGTGTTCGCTGTGAGCTTGTCGCGCACCATGCGTTCCGCGTGCTTGCCAACAGCCTTCCTCGTTTCTTCTTCCCTGCCCTTGAGCCCGAGGTGCACCATCATTTGCTCCATGATGTGCTTGTGTGAGCGTTGCATCCCCACCAGCTGCCTGAACCGGTTGTGGAGCGTTTCCTCGTCCCTGATGCGGCCCAACCTTTTTTCGCGGGTTTTTTTCTTGGTTGGGGTGATGGTGATTCCCTCTTCCTTGTGCACGGGCGCTTCAGGTGGCTTCGGCTTGGGCTTTGGCTTGGGTGCGGGCCTGCCTGCCTTTTCCTTCTCGCGCTTTGCCCTCCGCTCCTCGTTGCGCTTCTGCTTTTCCTCTTCTTTTTCAGCGGCTTCTTTAGTGGCTTCAAGCGTGATATCCATTTGGTTTTCTTCCGTGATTTGTTCCTTTATTATTTTGAGGTTCTTGCCTTTGACGCTTAGGGTCGCCAGGTACCTGCGGAACTCAGGTGTCATGATTATTGAGCCGTCCGGCCTGGATTTCGCCCATTTCCTGGCGCCGTATCTCGCGAGGTCCCATAGGACCCAGTCGTGCACTGAGTCCTGGAAAACGTTTTTTGGGAGCGTTATTTTGCCGCGGTCGTGCTGGTCCAGCACGAGTGCCTGCGCTTCTGATATGCCTTCGTCCGTGTCGTCGCCGAACCTGCTTAGCATCCCGATTCTTATTTCGTCTTGGCTTGCTCCGGCCATCATGAGCTTTGTCATGTGGCCCCGCCTTTCATCAAAATCGTGCCTATCAGCGATGTATTCTACTCCTCTGAGTATGTCCTGGCTTCGGAACGAGCTTAGGTACTTGTCGTAGTGCTGTGGGAGCTCGTCTTCCGTGAGGCCCACTTTCTTCCTGTACACCCCCAGGATTTTCCTGAGTTCCCCTTCCTTGCCGTCATACCCCCTGGCCTTGGCCAGCTTGACTGCTTTGTCCATCCCCTTGCCCATGTAGTAGTAATAAAGTGTCCCAGGGAATAAAAGCGTTATCCATTTAAACCCTTGGCTGGTAGTGGAACGCATGAAACGCTTGCTACTGATTGTTTTGCTCGTGCTCGTCGCCGGGTGCATACGAGAAACCCCTGGGATAGGGGAGCCGGGCGGGATAACCTTTGTGGCTCCTGAGGACGTGTTACCACCCGAGCCCGCTAATAATACTGTTCCACCGACGCCAGAATGCAATAGCAGCATGGACTGCTTCGAGGGCGAGATGTGCGTCGGCGGCGCGTGCAACAAGGCCGTGTGCGAGAACTTGGAGAAGGATGTTGCTTCGCTTTGGGCTGAGATTAACAGCACGGCCAAGTGCGAGTCTGACGATGACTGTGCCGTGGCGTCCAAGGGCGGCTGCGCCCCAAGCGTGTGCTCTTCAATAGGCGCTGAAAAGCTTAATGAGTATAATGATAAGTTTGATAAGCACCAGAAGTGCACCCGCTTCATCAACCTCATGGTCTGCCCGCCAATGCCTTTGGTGGCATGTGCGTGCGAGAACGATGTGTGTGTGCTGGATTAGCGTTAGGCATTTAAACACTTGGTGCGCTAGTTATTGTTGATGCCTAACAAGCCATTGGACTGGGAGACGCCCACAGGCCAAAAGAAGATTGCTAGCTTAGCCCGCAAACTCGCGAAGGACGACCCCGCGTTCACGCTCCTCCTGTTCTCACGCAAGCTGGACCTCAACCCTGCCCGAAGAAAGTGGTATTTGGAGGATGGGCGTAAGGTAACAGTTCTCGATGTCCAGACCCTGCACAAGCAGAGGCTATGGAAGTTCCTGGAGAAGGCCCCGTCAAAGACCCATGAGTCGCTCGCGCACGAGCTCTTTGACCTCAAGAAGGGGCATGAGCTCAAGCACATCAAGAGCTTTTTCGGCCACAAGCTCGGCGACAAGCTGCTCGCTGACTACATTGGCAAGAACGCTTCGCTCTCACCCAATGAGCTCGCTGCGGAGTTCGGGATGACCCGGACAAACATTGTGGCGTACGCGAAAAGAGCCAAATCCGTTAGATGGCAGCGGTGGTGTGCTGATAACCTGCAGATCCGAGAGGTCAGCACTAAGACGGTTAAGCAGAACCGTGACAGAGCCCGTGCTGTTGCAAAGGGCAGCGGGAAACCCAAGACAATTAGGAAGTTAGCCAGGGCCGCTAGGAAGCACGCCAAGCGTTAGGCATTTAAACACTCTTTGCGCTAATTACTGTTGATGCCTAAGTCGGAATGGGATTGGCAGTCGCCTAAGGGCAAGAAGGAGATAGCAGGCTTAGCTCGCAAGCTGGCGAAAGATGATTCCGCGTTCACGCTTCTCTTGCTTTCCCGCAAGCTGGATATTGACCCTTCCAGAAGGACCTGGTTTTTGGAGGGAGGGCGCAAGGCGACGGTTCTCGATGTCAAGCCAAGGGACAGGCAGAAGCTGTATGAACTCATGGAAAATGCGCCTTCGAAGACGCATGAGTCGCTTGCGCGCGAGCTGTTCGACATGAAGAAGTCTTATGGCTTGAGGCATATCAAGTCGTTTTTCGGCCAGGCGCTTGGTGACAAGCTGATTGCTGATTTCATCGAGGATAATTTTTCGCTTTCCCCCCATGACGCCGCTGCGGAGCTTGGGATGAAGCGCGTTGACCTCGCGATGTATGCGAGGCGGGCTAAGGGCAGTATCTGGAAGAAGTGGCGCGAGAAGCACTTGGCTCCCAGGAAGAAGAGCTTCAAGCATAGCAAGCAGGAGAATGATGCGTACCGTGTTCATGCCAAGGGCGCGCGGAAGAAAGCCACGCTAAGGGCGTACCGCAAGAAATAGGTATTTAAACCTCTGGCGGATAGCCCCATACATGAGACTTTTTGCATTCATCGCCATCCTATTGCTCGTAGTCCCTGCCCTGGCCAGCGGCCCGTACTATAATCGCTTGGATAACGGTGATGAGATGCAGGAGTACTTATCGAGCCCGTATTTCGCGAACTACCTTGACTGCTACGAAGAGCATTACAACAAGACATCCTACCCCGTGGCCACTGGATACGTGAATGAATGGAACGCGAGGTACGCCGAGTACGAGGCATGCGTCGCCGGAGACCAGAAGCCATACTCGACGTGCGTGAAGGATTTCAATGACTTCGAGGAGGATTTTGTCAAGCGGTACTCCGAAGCCATGGATGTTTTCGCGAAGGAAGCCGTGCAATGCATGGATGCATGGATGCCTGACAGAGAGTCCGCGTGTGACGACGGCGTGGACAACGACGGCGATGGCAATGTGGATTGCGCTGATACTGACTGTGCGGGCGAAGGCCTTAACAAAGTGGGTTCCGGCTATGATGGGAATGCCGCTTGCGCGTGCATGACTAAGAGTTACCAGGGTGACCCCTCGACCAAATTAGACATCCTTTTCATTGGCGATAATGTGGATGAGATAGGTGTGTTCGAGAGCAGTGTGCCGTATACGAGTATCCTGAGAAGGAATGCATTTTACGCCAGTGTCACGGAGACGAGCATGAGGCGAAACGGCAGGTTTTCCTGGAACGTGAGCCAGGCAATGGACGTGTTCCGAGAGACCGAGCCACTGAAGGCGAATGACGCGAAAATCAATTACTGGTACGCGCGCCCCAATCTCCACACCGGCGAATCAATAAAGGATGTCAGGCACCGCTGCTCCTTCGCAGACAACGTGATTGTCCTGGACTATCACAAGACACCTTTCATCGGGAGCCACGCGCGCCTGAACAGCGGCTACTCAGTCGTGAAGATATATGCCGGTGGCGATATCACCGCCAACCTCGCGCCCTACGTCGCGCTGCATGAGTTCGGCCACAGCTTCGCCGGACTGCTCGACGAATACAACATCGGCCTGAAAGGCCTTGTGCAAAGGGTCGTTGACATATTTCGTACGAGGAACTGCTGCTCCAGGGGCAGTGCGGGCACGATGGAGCAACTCGCCAGAAGCAATTGCGAGACACAGTTCAAGAGCATGATTTCGGAGGACAAGTATCCCCTGATAGACATCTACCGCGGCTGCAGCTATTCCGACTGGTACCGTTCCAGCGAGCATGGCATCATGAAGAGTAATTTCAATGCGCCCGCAGGCAAGGGCAAGGTGTTCAACGAGGTCAGCAAGCACTTTATCGAGGAGAAGCTGGAGGCGTACGCATGAAACGAGTTATCCTCTTGATTCTGTTGCTCTGCGCCGTGTTCGCCGCAGAAGACTTTTCTTGGGCTGATGATGGGTCATGGCTCATTGTGTTGGAATATGACAACGGCGTGGTGAGTGTTGTTGAGCAAAAGGCGCTTGACGGCCCACCTCCATCCATAATCCAGGAGGGTGACTACTCCCTGTCCGTCACTTCATCCGGTGCCACCGTATTGGAGGAGTCCTTTGGCTTCCCGCTGATAACCTTGTATGACGCCCCCCCAACAGACTTGTTCAGTGACGATGGCTCGCAGAAGTTCACGCCGGACGGCGGTGACGTGGTTGTCGTGGAAGAGAAGGCACAGGTCGAGCTGATTATCTCCAAGGCCATGGTTAGCGACACGCTTTTGGTCAAGGATGCCAGTGGCCTTGTTGTTGTGGAGGCGCCGATGGTTGAGATTGCGGCGAAGCCGCCTGGTGTCACTCCACCGCCCGGCGTCATCCTGCCTCCGGGCACCACTCCCCCGCCTGGTGACGGCCAAAACACCTCCGTGCCAGATGACCCGGGTGAGGATGATAATTTCCTGCTGGTTTTGGGCGGTGGGTTCCTGCTTGTGGCGGGTATCGTGCTCGTGTTTGCTGTCGGGCTGCTTTACGTGTTGTTCCGCGTTTTCGGCTCCAAACCAAAGCCAGCCAGTAAGCACAGGAAAAAGGTCTGAAGGCGTTAGCCATTTAAACGCCTGCTATCAGAATATGGGTGATGAAACGCTTTCTGATACTACTGCTGATTTTAGCTTGCGTTAGTGCCACGCCGCCTGCTGTTGAGGCTCTCCATGGTACGATAATGGTGATTGAAAGCGTTAAGGACACGTCTGGTTCCGGATCGGATTGGGGTATCCCCTTCTATTTTATTGATGGCACTGAGGTCAGTGCGGCAGAACTTGAGAACCTGTCGAATGCCAGCAAGGTTCGCTTTTGTACGCAGTCCATTGAGGGCAAATGTCCTGTTGACTACGTAATCCCCGAGGACATGTTCGATGTATCAGATAGTTCAGTCACACCCAGTGCAGGCCATGACTTTATGGGCAAGGTGAGGGTGTACAATGACAACGGCGTTTTTTATGTCGGAGTCTACATATCCCCGGAGTCCATTCCGCAGGAGTACATCATGTTTGCTGCGGGATTAGTTGCAGTCTTGGGTGCTTTCATCGCAATTTTCGGCTTGGGGAAGAAAAATAACTGGGCCATGGGCCTTGGGGCATTACTTTTCCTTATCGGCTTCGCTGTATTCGCCTACAACCTCTACATGCTGGTTATTGAGCCTCCAATAATCTTTTAAACCCCTGTGAGGTAGCTTAGGGCATGAACAAGTTATTAGTTGTTATACTTCTTGCACTCGTGGTTTTGACCTCGGGATGCATTGGCACTGCCCCTCCGAGCTCCAGTCCTGCTGACACTTACATCCCCCAGCAGATATCCGTAATGAAGACCGTGTCCGGCGAGGCGCGTGTTTCTGCGTACCCCGTTGATTTCATCGAGAACAAGGAAGTGATTATAGGCGACATCGAGGTCGCTGCGGGTGTTGGCGCCGGCTCCGTGCTCCTGTGCATGCATGAGTCCGAGTACTGCGCCCCTGACTACTTGTTCGGCGATGGTTTTGACATGGGCATCGGAAAGATAACTGCCTTGTCCAACCAGACCGGCCGCATCCGCGTGTTCGCGAATGAGGGCAGGTACCACTTGGGCTTTAATGCTGAAGCGCCCGCGGAGTAAGTTAGCTGCTTTCCCGGCGTTAGCCATTTAAACGCCGCTCCCACAAGTGTATGGTATGTCTGACGAGCACAAGTTCTTTGGGGTTATCGAGGCTGGAGTTGGAGGCCTGCTGTTGTTCAGCATGGTGTTCATTTCTGTTGTGCCAATGCTTGTTCTTGAGTCCGTTCCGACGACCGCAACAGGGTTAGCAGGTTTTCTGGTGCTCCTGCTGCCGTTCATCGCGCTCTTTGCGTTCATGGTGTTCGATGGCATCCAGCGGTACCGCGGCAAGAAGCCCGTTGTAAACATTTTGTACGTCGTCGCCGTGCTCTTCGCGCTCATCGGCATACTTAACTTTATTTGACTGTCACCACGTGCCCATCATCGTCCTGTATGCGATGATTATCACTACCACGAGCCCGACCCATGTGATGATTGATGCGGATATCATTGTCGCTGCCACGTAGCCGATGGGCTGCTTGTTCACTTTCCATAATGCCAGGGATACGTAGGATATGAACGCTGCTAGTGATACGAAGCCACCGACCATCAGTAGGATGAGTACTGCGGGGAGCAGGGCCGTGGTGTACTCGACTACTCCCGAGATAAAGAGCATGCTTGGCCATGTCGCGATGAACGAGATTACTGATGAGATTGAGAATGCGTAGAACAACCCTGTTAACACTTCTTTTGCCTTGGCTTTTCCTTTGAGCACTCGGCTCGTGGCCATGAGCATGATGCTGAGCAGTGCGTAGAAACCGAATGCCATGCCGCCCATAGCCAACCATGAGCCGACCAATACATCTAACCCTTTTTCTGGGATGGCTATTAGCGCTATTGGGTGGAGGGCTGCAGTCACAACTGATACTGCTGCGAGCGTGAGCCCTGCTTTCCAGACACTGCTTTCCTTGGAGAGCCTCTTGAGCATTGCCCCCTGGCCGTTTATCAAGTCAGTTATTCGCTTCAATTCCAACACCTCTCACTACTATGAGCGGTGCCCGCTTTTATTTCTATTGCCAAAACGCTAGCGGTACTCGTAGACATCGTCGTGGTGCTCTAGCTTTATGAATTCCACTTCGTCTCTTTCCCTGTCGTACTTGAACGTGAGCACGAAGCTGCTTAGGACGTGTACTCCCTTGTATTCTTGCAGCGGGCTCCTCAGGTTTTTGTAGTGCTCTATATTTGGGGACGAGGCAATCTGTCTTATCTTGCTGATTACTTCTTGGTAAGCCCGCTTGTTCTTACGGAGAAGCTTGCGTAGTTTCTTTTCCAGGGGTTTGGTGTAGTGGAAATCACGTTTTTTCAATCTCTCTCACCATCTCTTCAATGGAGGAGAACTTCTTGTACTTGCCTTGCTTCTCTATGCGCCTGATTTCCTTGACAAAGCTTGGCTTGATGTGCTTTTCCAGCATTTCATCGCCTTTCTCGTGGATTATGAGCTGTATTGCCTTGTCTTTTGAGGACAGGCCGTACAGGCTTTTCACCACACCTACCACGCGGTCCGCGTCCTTGTCGAGCGTTACTGTAACCTGGCTCATGATTGGCACCCTTATTGTATTTTATAGTGAATTACTATAAAATGGTTTTGGTGATGGTTGCTTGAACCATTACCTTCTTTTGTACCCGAAGAGCCGTTCATAGTCCTTGTGGCTCATCCAGTCCAGGACTATCGCCATTATCATGACGCTATTGCCTTTGATGGTGTACAGCAGGCGCCATGCTCCCGGCAGATTGTATTTCCATAGGTTTTTGGCACCCCTTGCCCTATACTCTCTTGGGACTATCCGTTTTGGGATGTGTGTTCCGCAGGTGGGGTCGCGTTTCAGGTCATCGAGAGCCCTGTCAACAAACTTTTTCAGTTTTTGTTCAGGGGTCTTG